>JAIRSN010000136.1 GCA_031255425.1 Dysgonamonadaceae bacterium | reverse complement strand
GCCTGCCCGGTTCGTATCGAAAAAGGGATGATTAAAAGAAACGAAGGTTAATGGGAATAACTCAATTTAATACGTAATTCAATTTATTTTTTTGTTTTCGGGACTTTCTGCAAAAAAGGTGTTTATAAAAATGTCTTGTGCGGGGCTCCCGGCGGCGCTGCCGATTTTATTTTTTAAAGAGGCGCGGCATATCGGCTGCGCATAGGAACACTGCTTCCCAAAAAAAACAAAAGCCGCTGCATTGCTATTTATCAAAATGTCATTTGCGGGGCTCCCGCAAGTAAGAATACTATTAAAAAGTACGTTGCGGGGCTCCCGCAAATAAGAATTGGTAGTGCAAGTGACTTGCGGGGCTCCCGCAACCGTGTTTAGGGTAGTGCAAGTGACTTGCGGGACTCCCGCAAGCGTGTTTGGGGTAGTGCAAGTGACTTGCGGGGCTCCCGGCGGCGCAGCCGCTTTTATTTTTTTGGGGAAGCAGTCGCCCTATGGCGCAGTCGCTCTTGTTTTATAATGCGTTTGTCCTGTTTTCGCGCCGCTTATCTTTTCACCGGAATCGTGCTTATTCTCCGGATATTATTTAAATCGGAATAATCGTACTGGTACAGTCCGTTGCCGGAAATCATCATCAACGTATTATCGTAAGAGACCACGTCGTATCCGTCCATTCCTTTGTAATGCTTCAACAAATTGGACATTAATGTTTGAGGTTCGGTATTCTTGAATATTTTCAATCCGTCGTCGCATACGAACAGCGTTCCGCGATCAATCCCCAACCCTTTCGGATGGTGCATTTCGTAAGAAACGACTGGTTGCGGGTTGTCCACATCGCTCACATCAATAATGATCAGTTCGTTGGAAGTTTGTCCGCATAAATTGCCGTCGTGAACCGTGACATAGGCAAGGTCGTTTTCAACTACCACCGGGTCGCAACCGTATACATGGCTTATCTGCGAACGCAAGGCGGGTTGAAGCGGGTTTTCGACCGAATAGATAAGCAATCCGGTGGGCGTTCCCATAAATAATTTGTTTTCGTAAGGGAAAATGGTTTCTACATCGTTCCCAACATAAAAATCGCCGGACGGACGGGGCGCATTGTCCGATAAGTCGACAATCTTCATCCGGTTGTTGACAACGGCGTAAAGGTATTTGCCGTACAAGCCGAAGCGCGACATCGAGCCGTTGATTGCATTCCGCATTGTATTCGACGCTTCCTGGACGACCGTATGGTATTTCCCGGATGGAGAAGCCCTTTGTGCCCGTTCTTTCAATTCCCATCCCACCACGATTCTTTCTTTTTCTATTCCGGTACGGCACAATTCATAATCGTAACCATACTCGTTTAAGGTAGCGGGAAATGCATCCGGAAACAGGTTCTCGATCCGCCCTTTCAACACCGGGCGGGACGGGTTCGAAACGTCGAACCACACCAAGTCTATCCATGTGTCCGCATACAGGAGATCGTCGTGAACCGTCAGGTCGTAATTCCCAACCAGTTCGATATAACCGGTAACTTGAGGATTCGCAGGGTTCGTATTATCAATAATGTGAATGCCTTTCCCCGGATCGGAAATATACAGGAATCCGTTGTAAAAACAAATTTTACCAACCGCAGTCAAATCCTGTTTCCGGCTGGTTACTTTCAACGATTCGCGAAATTCATCCCTGGAAATAAATACCGGTTCGTTGACTGTGTAGGTTATTATTCGTGTAGAATCAAAATCACAGGCAGTCAACAAACCGGTAAGCAAAAATAAAGAAACGATCTTTTTCATTACTAACTAATATTTACATTTTCACCAAGTATACCTGAATCCGGCATTTATTCCGAAGACCAGCGGATGTTCCGTCCGGGCGCTTACGGGTTGATTGTTATTGAAATAATAATTTACATTCGGCTCAATATAAAAGCTGTAGCTTTTTATTATTTTATAATCGACGCCAACCGTTGCATGAACCGACCACTGGAACCCGTCGATCCGGTCGGAGGCGTTCGTATGGCTCTCCACTCCGGGTATCTCGATGTGATTCTCAACGAAGGACGAGAACAACCCCTTTTCTACCATCCCGCCTGCGGAAGCGTATATATTCCACCGGGAATGTTTGTTTCCGTAAACCGAAACGACCCCATTGAGCGGAATCCCCAGGTAGTGAAGTTCCTGTTTGGCATCCTGTTTCAGAAGATTGTCCTTGAATTTGGAGTACAGGTAGGTATAGACGATACCGCTTTCGATGGAGAAATAACGGTTTATTTCCTTCCTGAAGTTCAATCCGAATGAAAGCGGCAGGAAATGAGTCACCTTGTCAAACTTCTTATAAGGAACGTTTCCCTCTGTGTATGAAAACAGTTTATCCCTGTCGGACCGCAAGCTCTGGACAGACACCGGACGGTTGTTCATGGCTAAATAATTACCCGAACCGACCTGCAAGCCGATGCTTTTCACCCGTTTTTTGTTCCGGGCAAGTGAAGCCGTAAAAACATCTTCCTCCATTCTTTTGGGAAAGGAAACCGGCGCCTGTATTTCTTCTTTTACCGCCGGCGCTTCCTCCGGTGGCGGCGCTTCTACCTGATCCGCTACATGATAACCGGGAAGATATGCGCCCGCTGTAGTTTCATCATTCGCTTCTTGCCGGTCAAAAACCGGTTTAATCCGGCGAACCGGAGGGTGAGAAACAAGATTGCTTTTTCCCTCCAATACATTCTCTGCAATTCCCTCTTCATCACGGGGTAACTGTTGTTGTTCTGCTTCTGTAATATCATGATTTATTATTTGTTTGTTAATTGGAATTATCAACCATATAATTGCAATAGAAGCCGCTACTGCAATTCCGGAAATCGAAATCCAACGGGTTTGTCGCTTTGCTTTCAAACGGGTTTCAATTTCATCCCACGAACGATTGTCAACCGGAAGCGCGTAATCCGCTAACTTCTTCTTGACGGCTTCATCGAATTTGTTTTTCTTTATCTTGTTATTTTCAGTCATTTTCTATCAATAAAGTTCTTGTATTTTGGCTTGCAACATATACCTTGCACGAGCCAGTTGCGATCGGGAAGAACTCTCTTTTATATTCAACATGCGAGCTATTTCGGCGTGCGAATACCCCTCGATAGCGTACAGGTTGAAAACGGTCCGGAATCCTGCGGGAAGTTCATTGACGCATTGCAGTATATCTTCCGCCGCAATATTCTCTACGATACTTTCATCAAAATCACTTAGTTTCTCTCCATAATCATCCAGGTTTACATTGTTTATAAAAGAACTTCTTGCTCTCAGGTGTTCGAGGGCGGAGGTAATGAATATCCGTTTCATCCAGCCTTCGAAAGAACCCGCTCCGGAATAACTGTCTATCTTTGTATAAACCTTAATAAATCCCTCTTGCAATATATCCCGGGCGGTTTCTTTTTCATTCACATAACGGATACAAATGCCCAACATTGTCGGAGCGTACCGCTCATACAACTGCTTTCTTGCCCCTGTGTCTTTGCGTTTACAACCTGCAATTAATTGCTGCTGGTCAAGCATTTCATTATCCATTTTTAGTATAGATGAAAAAAAGAGTAAAAACGTTGCACCGGAATTGAAAAAACCGGTGTGTTTTTTCGGGTCCTGCGAACAAAGCCGCGTAAATCAAGTGTTCTTGCTTAAATTCTTTCCTTAAACAGTTTCAACAGATATTGGTTTTGCTCTGCTATCGTTAAATCGGAATTATCTAAGACAACAGCGTCTTCCGCTTGCCTCAAAGGTCCGTCTTTGCGGGTGGAATCGATGTAATCCCGCTCCGTTAAGTTGTGAAGCACCTCTTCGAAAGTGGTCTTTTCCCCTTTTGCGGTTAACTCTGCCAGACGGCGCTGTGCGCGGATCTCCGGGGAGGCGGTGACAAAGATTTTCAATTCGGCGTCCGGGAAGACCACGGTTCCGATGTCCCTGCCGTCCATTACAATGCCTTTGCCCAAGCCCATCGCCTGCTGTTGTTTCACCATTTCTTCCCGGACAAACCCCACGGCTGCCACCGGGCTTACTTTCGCTGCAATCTCCATGCTCCGGATTCTTCTTTCAACGTTTTCCCCGTTCAGGAAAGTCTCCGACAGTCCGGTTTCCCTGTTTTCCTCAAAAGAAATATGCAGGTCGGGCAGGCGCTTTTTCAGCGCTTCGCCATTCAGTTCGCCGCCTGCGAAAAGGTTGTTTTGCAAACAGAACAGGGTAGCGGCGCGATACATTGCTCCGCTGTCGATATACGTATATCCGATTTGTTTGGCAAGCGTTTTTGCCATAGTGCTTTTTCCACAGGACGAATAGCCGTCGATAGCGATGAGAATCTTTTTCATAAGGCTTATAGTTTCATTTCCGCGAACGAAGTGGAGAGGCTAAGCAGGAAAGAGGTCGCCGAAAGGTTGTATTTCCCTACCGCGCAGGAAACGGCAAACGATTTTACTTTTAACCCGGCGCCGATAGAAAACCCGCCGAACTTGTTTCCTTCCTGCAACCGCATATCCATGTTTCGTTTCAGGTTGTATCCCACACCAACCCAGAAGTTATCGGAGGGGATAATGTCGATTCCTAAGATAAGGTGTTTTCCGAGGGTTTTGAGGAAAGCGTCTTTTGTGCCGTCCGGATTGTCGAACCGCCATTGCTTCAGGTAAACGCCTGTTACGGAAAAGCGAATCGGCGCATGATTCAGGCTCTTGCTTATTCCCAGTTGGATGTCCCACGGCAGTGCCGCCAATTCTTCTTCGTACGCTTTGACCTGCCTCCCGATATTCTTCCCGACCAGTCCGATCGAAAAGTCATGCGCTTCGTCGTAATAACTCAATCCCAGGTCTACCCCCAAGCCGATAGCCGTGTTGTGGTAATAATTGGAATAAAGGAACTTCCCGGTGGCTCCTCCCCTGATTTTATCCGTCAGGTCGTGGGAGAAAAAGAAAGCGGCACAGATGTCGTTCGCCGTTAAATCGCCCAAGGCAATATCTTCGTCCGTCACCTCCTTCATCTTGCCGTAGTGTGCATAAAGAGCGCCGACGCCCCATGCTCCCCTGTCGCCGATCGACTTGGCAAAGACGACATTTCCTACTCCGATGTCTGCAATATACGACAGGTAACTCGCGTTCAGGGTCCGGTCCATCTCAGGTCCGAGGAAAGCCGGATTGTTGTAGATAAGGGAAACATCGTTTTCGACAATCGAAACATTCGTTCCGCCCAACGCGGAGGCACGAGCCGAATGGGGCAGTAAAAGATAATCAAAACCCGAATTTCCTTCTTGCGTCCAAGCGGGAAATACGAGGAAAAACAATACCGGTACAAGGAACAATCTACGCATATAGGTTGAATTAATAACAATATAACGAAGAAAAGAGAAAAGAATTGTATTCCGGGAGGATTGTTTTTTG
>JAIRSN010000096.1 GCA_031255425.1 Dysgonamonadaceae bacterium | reverse complement strand
ATCAAGCCCTTCCTTTAACCGGCAGGATGACTCACTTATCATTGTACTGTCTACACGTATAAGGTTATATTTTTCCCTCTCGGCAGACGAATATATCCCTGAGAACTGTTCATAAATACATTCATATATCTGCCTGAAAAAACCGGAATCTGTTTTAGATAAACGTTCCGATATGGAGCTCCGGCGAACACTCTCTGACTGCTTGAGGTTAAAAAGCATCTTAAAGACAGGATCATTAAAGGTATCTTCCAGTGTGCGCTGACTTAACCTGTCATTTTCTAAGATCCCGTACATCAAAAGATAAAACAGCTTCCTGCCATGCAGAACTTTTGAATAATAATCTACTCTGGTACTTTCTGATAAATGACTTAACAATGCTTCGGGGATAACTCCCAACAGTTCATTTATTCCTGCTTTGTGCTCTTTAAATATTGCCATAATTATTTAATTGTCAATACTCAAAGATAATGAAAATAAATTGGATATACAACTGAATTGTATTTAAATCAAGTGGAAAAACAAAAAAATAGCCGGGAAATTTTTCTTCCGACCACGCGTGGCGGCGCAGCCGACCGTAATTTGAATTTTTTCGAGTATCTTTGCGGAAAAGATTGATAAATATCCCATAAAAATGAAAAAGAATTTCTTCTGTGCTTCCCTGCTCTTTTTCGCAGGAACTTTCGTGAGTTTTGGACAAGATGCCGTATTCAATGTGATGAGAGACGAGCTGAACCGTAATTTCGAAGTGTTGAAAAACCAACCCGTTCCCGTTTACTACGGGTTTGTCCGTTTGGATGAGGAACAAAGCATCAGCGCTTCGGCGGAACTGGGGCACCTGCGGAGTAAAGCCCTGTTCAACGTGCCGTCGCGCTCGCTTTCCGCCGGCCTGCGGGTGGGCGATTACACGCTGGACAACTCCCACGAGATACGGGACGCCGGTTGGGACGGTTCGCCGGGAATCGCCATCGGCACTGCCTACATTCCTGCCGAGGACAACGAGTATTTGCTCAAAACGAGAATCTGGCTGACGTTGGACGAACTCTACAAGGAAAGTATTCAAACCTACGAACAGGTGAAAGCCAACATGGCGGTGAAGGTCGAACAGGAAGACAAGTCTGCCGACTTCTCCCGGGAACCCGCCGGGAAGAACTATGAAAAACCCCTCTCGCTGGCGGATTTCAATATCGACCCCCAAATGCTGGAAGAGAAAGTGCGGAAGTACTCCGCCGTGTTCGACGAAAACGATGAAATTCTGTCGGGCGTTGCTTTTATCAGCATTTCGCTTGCAAGAAAAATATTCATCGATACCGAAGGACGGGAAATAGCGGAAAATACGACGAACGTGCAACTCTATCTGGGGGGCGATGTGCTTGCCGACGATGGGATGTACTTGCCGTTGAGCCGGACGTGGCTCGGCTTTTCGCTCGACGAACTGCCTTCCGATGAGGAAGTGCTTGCCGCCGCCCGCGAGATGAGCCATACGCTTTCGGCATTGCGGCGCGCGCCCGTTGTGGAATCGTTCACCGGGCCGGCGATTCTCTCTCCGGAAGCGGCAGGCGTGTTCTTCCACGAAATCTTCGGCCACCGGATCGAAGGCTCGCGCCTGAAACGGGAAGCGGATGCCCAGACGTTCAAAAAGAAAATCGGCGAACAGGTGCTGCCGAAACACCTTTCCGTCTCGTTCGACCCGACACTCAACTATTATCAAAACACCCCCCTGATCGGTTCGTATGCCTTCGACGACGAAGGCATCGCCGCCCGGAAACTCGATGTCGTGCAGAAAGGGATTCTCAAAAACTTCCTGATGAGCCGGACGCCGATCGCGGGGTTCGACCACTCCAACGGTCACGGACGGGGCAGCATTGGGAATGCGCCCGTCGCCCGGCAATCGAACCTGCTGGTCGAGAGTACGCAGCGATTCTCGGAAGAAGAATTGATCAAAAAACTCCGGAAAGAAGCCAAATCCCAACGGAAGGAATATGCCTATTATTTCAAGGATGTCTCCGGCGGATTCACCAACACCAGCCGCTATTCGCCCAACTCTTTCAACATTACGCCCTTAGTCGTCTACCGGATTTACACGGACGGCCGTCCCAACGAGTTGGTGCGCGGGGTGAATATGGTGGGAACGCCGCTGGCGATGTTTTCGCAGATCGAAGCCTGCGGCGACCGCTACGCCGTTTTTAACGGTTTCTGCGGGGCGGAATCGGGATCCGTTCCCGTGGCATGTGTCGCGCCGGCTTTGTTCGTCAAGCAGATCGAAACACAAAAACGCCCCAAAAACCAGACGCAACCGCCCCTGCTGTCCAAGCCCGCCGTTGCCGCTTCCGATACGCTGCTGACGGGCGAGGAAATTATCTTCAAAGCCATCCGGGAAGAAGTCACACGGGGACTGAATCACCTGAAAATGGACGGCTTGCAACCCCCGTTCTTTATCTCTTACAGCATCACCGACAGCCGGGAACTGAACGTTTCCGCTTCGTACGGCAGCCTGGCTCATTCGAACGAACGGCAAAACCGGATGTCTTCCGCGCGCTTGCTGATCGGCGATTATCAATGTACGGATGAAAACTTTAACGGGAATGTCTCCGGCGGCGGCGGATTCTCCACCTCCCCCACGCTGGAGAACGACGAAAAAGCGCTGCGCAATTCCATCTGGAAAGAATTGGACGAAATCTACAAAGACGCCGCCGAAACCTACGAACAGAAAATCGCGACAATTAAACAATTAAACATCCCGGAAAAAGACCTGGAACTCCCGGATTGGGACAAAACGCCCGTCGTCCGGATGAAGGACCTGCCCCGGCAGCCGATCGACTTCGACCGTCCGAAGTACGAAGCCTACGTAAAGGACGTCTCCGCCGTCTTCCGCGAATGCCCCGACGTCCTGGCCGCAAGGGTGAGCCTTGTCCTGTTTGAAGCCGTCATTTATTTTTACAACACGGAAGGCACGGAATTTACGTATCCTTTCTCGTTTATTTACACCGTCGCCCATTTTATGGGAAAAACCGCAGACGGCGAAGACCTGGTGCACGACTTCGGCAATGCGTATGCCAATCCCGATGAATTGCCCCCGGTCGAAGAGTTGTCGGAACAATGCCGGCTGGCGGCGGGAAAACTCTCGGAACTGATCCGCGCCCCGAAGATGACCGAATCTTATTCCGGGCCGGTGTTGTTTGAGGGAGAAGCCGCTTCGAATGTTTTTGAATACAATTTCTTCGACGACAACATTTCGCTGGTCGCGCGGCGGAAACCGCTCAACTCCGACGGGTTCGCTTACGGCGGCAACAAGCTGGAGGAAATGATCGGGAAACGGATTACCGCCAGGGAAATCACCATCGAAGACCTGACGGGAACGCCGGAGCATAACGGCGTCCGGTTGCTGGGCTACACGCCCATCGACGGGCAGGGCGTTGTCCCGCCGGCACGCACCGTCCTGGTGGAGGACGGCATCCTGAAAACCTTGTTGAGCGACCGCGTCCCTACGCCGAAAGTGCCCCATTCCAATGGACACGCCCGCTTCGGTATGGGGTTCAGGTCTGTGAGTCCGGGCGTAATCCGCCTGACGGATAAACGGATGAAGAGCCGGGAGGAATTGAAACGGGAACTGTTCGACCGCGCCAGGCAGGAAGGATACGAATACGCCTACATCATTCGCGATGCGGGATCCGTCTGCGCTTACCCCAACGAACTGTATCAGGTGAATATCGCCGACGGGTCCGAGAAACGCATCCGGTCTGCCTACATCAACAATATGGGGTCGCACATCTTCAAGCAGGTGGTGGCGGTTTCCGATACGGAATTTATCTTCAATCCGGTGGGAGGTCTTTTGCAGACGGTCATCTCGCCCGACGCCATCCTGTTTGAGGACATCGAAATCCTGAGCGACCGGGTGGATCATTTCAAGAAAGCGCCGGTCGTTGTGCAGTCCGGCGCCGCGGTTCAGTAGTATTTGTAATTGGAGTCGTTTCCCTTTGTTTCTTTAAACAGCTTTCCGGCGGCGATGGCAAACAGTAGCAGCGTCGCCGCCGTTTCCAGCAGGTGTACCGTCCGGATGCCCGTGGGAAGCAGGACGCCTTGTATCGTCAGGTGAAGCGCCGCCGTTTCGAAGATCAGGATGACGGCGGTTTGCAGCGCGGCGGGACGGTTCTTAAACAGGTCTACCACCGGCAGAATGAAGATTCCGAAGGCAACGCCTTTGGCAAATTGAAACAAAAAAACGGACGGTTGCGTCTGCCAGATCTCCAGCAACCGGGGTACAAGCCCTGCCCTTTCGGCGCGGCCGGTATAAAAAACCCGGATCTCCTCCAGTTGCCAGGCAAAAAAATGATTGACTGCGTAATAGATGATTAAATACAGCAGTCCGGAAAAGAACAACTTAGCCGTCCATTTACCTGTCGTATAACTTTTTTGACTCCTTGAATAGCGCGACGGCGTAAACCGGTTCCGGAACAGCCATACGCCCAGCAACACTGCCAACACCACCGGCACGCCCGCTGCAATCATCATCCAGAGAACATCTGTTTTCGTAACCACAAAAAACCGGTGCGTATACAGCAACACCTCCGCCAGCGGCAGGAAGGCGTAGATAAAAAAGAGCGAGAACGACAGCCGCAACATAACTCCCCCGTTTGTTTTGTCTGTTTTTTTGGAGATATAGAGGATAATCAAACAAATCCAGGCGCTGTTGACCGCCGCCGCGATCCACCCGGAGGGGAATATTTCGCTGTTTGCGCCTTGTGGGATATGAAAATACGGCAGGATATACGAAACCAGGATAAATGCGGTTGCAAGAAATACTGTTAGAAACAGGTATTTAAATAATGTTTTCATCAGATGAATATTCTTCTCAAACGCAAAAGTAGTATAATATTTCGTATCTGCAATAAAATTACATACTTAAATCATTTCCGGCGGCAGCGGACACGCAGTGTCTGATTAAATTTGTATTGTTTAAACATAAATATCTGTGTCGTATGCATATCATCTTCACAGTTTCATCTTGAACCGCATGACCACTTCGCCGGTTTCCTTGTCGATTTCAATTTTTTGGTTATCGATTCCCATATCTTTCCTCTATAAATCCCCTATAGAGTTACGTCATCATTTTTTGTATAAGTTTGATACACAGCGGACAATTGCAATCA
>JAIRSN010000084.1 GCA_031255425.1 Dysgonamonadaceae bacterium | reverse complement strand
GCGGACCGCTCTGATACCGCCGGCTAAACGGATTACAACTCGCTTCGCTCAAACAGTAATCCGTTTTTAACGCCGTCGGCATCGAGCGGTTATTTCCGCCTCGAAGCCTAGGCCGGGGGAGGCGGTGGCGGAGTCCGCCGGCAAGAATCCGGTTGTGTGCAGGCAATCTCCCCCCGCCGCCACGATAAAAACAGAAGCGCAGCCTCCTTCCTTTTGGGGCGCAGTGTCAAAAACAACAGCGGTTGCGCCTCACTCTCAAAAATAAAAGACACTGCGTGTCTGTTTCTTTCTTTCCCCGGTAAAATCTTCCTGTTTTTGTACTGCTTTTTAATTTCCGACGACGCTCGGAAGCTCGCCGACAAAGTTTTCACGCTTCCGACAACGCTCGGAAGCTCGCAGACGAAGTTTTTGCGCTTCCGACGACGCTCGGAAGCTTGCAGACGAAGTTTTTGCACTTCCGACGACGCTCGGAAGCTCGCTAACGAAGTTTTCATGCTTCCGACGACGCTCGGAAGTGCAACAATAACTCATTTATTGCCAAAATGGAAGAAAAACAGGAAGATTATGACCGTGAATCCTGCGCAGGCACGCAACGAAGCGCATTTTCAACCGGATTTTTTAAATGGTTCGGGAACAAAACCCGTGTTTTCAACCGGATTCTTCCTGTTGTTCACGAAAAAAAACCTGTTTGTAACCGGATTTAGGGTCCCGCCCGCGGGCGAAAAGCTCCCGGCGCAGCGATTCGCCCCGTCTTCCCCCTGTTTTAGTCACAAATGGAATGTCGTTTTGCATGCAACGCAAGGAGGCCCCCCGGTGAGCGTTCCATTGCCTTGTTCCGGCAAAATAATAACCCGTATTTGATGTCTTCTTAAATTTGTTTTTGTAGCTTTGTACCGTTCTAAAACGCGACAATCATTCATGAAAAAGTTTTATTCGATTCTATTTAAGGCGTTAGGCTGGAGTTCTTCCATCAAAAAAGAGGATGTGTTGCCCAAATGCATCATTTGCGTAGCGCCTCACACCAGCAACTGGGATTTTATTATCGGAATGTTGTTCTACAAATCCATCGGAGGCAAACCCCATGTTTTGATGAAAAAAAGTTGGTTCTTTTTCCCGCTCAATTACCTGCTGAGAGGCTTCGGAGGCATTCCGGTCGACCGGAAAAAGAAGTCGTTGCTCACCGGGCAAATGGCCGGGGAATTCCGGAAAAGAAACCATTTCCAGTTGGCAATCGCGCCCGAAGGAACCCGGGGCAAAACCTCGGAATGGAAATCGGGCTTTTACTACATCGCCCGGGAAGCGGCCGTGCCGATCACCCTCGCGTACCTGGATTATACAAAAAAGCGGATCGGAATCTTCGAAAATTTTGTTCCGAGCGGAAACCTCACCGGCGATATGTGCAAAATAAAACAGTTTTACAAGAATATTTCAGGGAAATATCCCGCTAAATTCAGTATATAGAATAAGATGAAGAACGACGGGGACGGATTATTCCGGAAATATAAAAATCTAATCTCCTTTTTGTTTGATATTCACAAATTATTTGTAATTTTGCAGCACCAAAAACGAGATATAGCGCAGTTGGTAGCGCGCCACGTTCGGGACGTGGAGGCCGGGCGTTCGAGTCGCCCTATCTCGACAAACAGCCGAATGAAATCAATGGAATTTGTAGTGGAGTTTCCGGTACAAATTTTTTCATTTTAAATAAACGTCCGTTTTCCCAACACGATGATTGATTATCCTACCATAGAAAAGATACAGTCCGCAGCGCAGATCTACGATGTGGTTTCCGATTTTGTCGCGCTGCGGAAAAGCGGGGCGAGCTACAAGGGCTTATGCCCTTTCCACGAAGACCGGACGCCGTCTTTTCATGTGTCGCCCGCAAAAAATATCTGCAAATGTTTCTCCTGCGGCGAAGGCGGGACGCCCATCCACTTTATTATGAAGCACGAACACCTCTCGTATCCGGAAGCCTTGAAGTACCTGGCGAAAAAGTACGGGATTGAAGTGCATGAAACGGAACTGACCGACGAACAGAAACAGATGCAGGACGACCGGGAGGCGCTGTTTATCCTCAACGGGTTCGCACAAAAAACATTCACCCACAATCTTTTCCATACGGAAGAAGGGCAGGCGGTCGGGCTTTCTTATTTCCGGGAACGCGGGTTCCGGGAGGATATTATTCATAAATTCCAGTTGGGATACGCCCTGGAAGAACGGGACGCGCTGACGCAAACGGCGCTGAAAGCCGGTTACAAGAAACAGTTCCTCGAAAAAACGGGGTTGACGGTGGTTGGCAACAACGATTACCTCGCCGACCGTTTCCGCGGAAGGGTTATTTTCCCCGTTCACACCCTGTCCGGGAAGACGGTTGCCTTTGGCGGCAGGATATTGAAAAAGAACGACAAAACCGCCAAATACCTCAACTCGCCCGAAAGCGAAATTTACCACAAAAGCAACGAACTCTACGGCATTTACTTTGCCCGGCAAGCGATTGTGAAGCAAGACCGGTGTTTTCTGGTGGAGGGCTACACCGACGTTATTTCCATGCACCAGGCGGGCATCGAAAACGTCGTCGCCTCGTCGGGAACGGCGCTGACGCCCGGGCAAATCCGGCTGATCCACCGCTTCACAACCAATGTGACAGTCCTTTACGACGGCGATTCCGCCGGCATCAAGGCTGCCCTGCGGGGAATAGACCTCTTGCTGGAAGCCGGATTGAATATCAAAATCGTGTTGCTCCCCGAAGGCGAAGACCCGGACTCTTTTTCGCAGAAACAGTCGGCGTCGCTTTTCAACGAGTACATACAGGCGCACGAAACGGACTTTGTGCAGTTCAAGGCGGGGCTGCTGATCCGCGACGCCGGGAACGACCCGGTCAAAAAAGCGCAGATCATCACCGAAATCGTCGATACGATCGCCCTGATTCCGGAAGAAATCATCCGGCTGGTCTATGTGAAAGAATGTTCCCGGCTGCTGGATATGGACGAGCGGGTGCTGGTACGGAACATTGCCCGGAGGCGGCAGGAACAGTTGCTCCAGAAGAAAAAAACGATTTATCCCGGCACGGAAAATCCGGAAGACGAACCGCGCCGGCCCTCCCCGCCGGAAGAACAGACCGCAACGTATCCACCGGAAGCCGATGCCGGCGGGTCGCCTTTCGAGGTTTACGAACGGAACATCATGTACTACATCATCCGTTACGGCGAACATCGAATCACTTACCGGGACGAGGAAACGCAGGCGATTGTTTCCGTGAGCGTGATCGAAGACGTCGTCCGCGACCTGAAAGAAGACGAGTTGGAGTTTGCCAACCCCCTGTACAAGCGTATATTGGAAGAAGCGTTCGAGAAGTCGGGCGAAGAAGGTTTCGTGGCGGAACCGTATTTCAAGCAGCATCCGGATCCGCAGGTCAGCCAATTTGCCGTGGATATTTCGACCGACAGGTACGTGGAAAGCAAGGTTCATTCCAAGCACAAAAAGATAGAAAGCGAAAGCGAAAAGTTGCTGGATTTGATTCCGTATGTTGTCCTTAATTATAAGGATGCCATTTTGAAATTCCGCATGGAGGAACTCAACCGGCAAATCAAGGCGGCGGCGGAAAACGGCGAACAGGAGAAATCGGAACAGCTGGTCAGGCAACTGACCGAACTCTGGCAAAAACCAAAGAAAGAAATTGCACTCCATTTGCGCGAACGAATCATCACCGGAATATAAAAGCGATTTTGTCCATTTACTACGGAAGATTAAGCGAAAAATAGTATCTTTGCAGCCGAAACGAAGAACCTTTAGAAATGATTAATCGCATTCTTATTCGTGTAAAAGTCCTCCAGATAGTTTATTCATACTATCAACAAGGAAATGGAAATTTAAATAGTGCAGAAAACGAACTGCTGCGCAGCCTGCAAAAATCATACGATTTGTATCATTACTTTCTCCTGTTGATTCCGATGCTGACGGACATGTTGCAACGGAAAATAGACGCCTCCAAGCACAAATACCTCCCGACAGAGGGGGAACTCGACCCGAATACCCGCCTGATTGACAACCGTTTTTCGGAACAGTTGCGGACCAACGACGTACTCGTGCGGTTCGGCAACCGTCACGGCAGCCTCTGGATGGAAGAAGATTCCGCTTTTATGCGCGACCTGTTGAATGAAATCCTTCAATCCGACATCTATAAATTGTACCTTAAAACGCCGGATACCTACGAATCCGATCGTTTTTTCTGGCAGCGAGTGTTCAAAACAATCATTTTCGAAAGCGATTTGTTATTCGATATTTTGGGAGAAAAAGACATCTACTGGAACGGCGGTATGGAAATTGTCTGCACCTTTGTAATGAAAACGATCAAACAGTTTGAGGCGAAAATGACCCGCTACCAGGAACTTATTCCCATGTTCAAAAACGAGGACGACCGCCTGTTTGCGACCCGGCTGCTTCACAAAACCATCATCGAACACGACGCCAACGAAGCCTTAATCAACCGGCAAATTGAGAACTGGGATTTGGAACGCATCGCCTTGATTGACTTGTATATCATGCAGATCGCCCTTTCGGAAATCAAAAATTTCCCGTCCATCCCCGTCAACGTGACGCTGAACGAGTACATCGACATGGCAAGGTATTACAGCACGCCCAAAAGCGGCATTTTTGTCAACGGTATTTTGGATAGCATTGTTAATGAATTAAGAACCAGCGATCTTTTATTTAAAGATTGACGATGTAATTCAAGAGAAAATCACTATATTTGCTCCCTGAATTTTCAAAATAAAAATTAACAGACATGAACTTATTAAACATTTTATTACAAGCAGGCAGCCCTTCAGGCGGAAGCGGCTACACGGGAATCATCATGATCGTTTTGTTGTTCGTCATCATGTATTTTTTCATGATCCGTCCACAGCAAAAACAAAGAAAAGAAGTGGAGAAACAACGCGCAGCGCTTGCTCCGGGTCACAAAGTAGTCACGGCGGGCGGTGTTCACGGTAAACTAAAAGAAATCAATGACACTACATACGTCGTAGAAATTGCGGAAGGTGTAAAAATCAAAATTGATAAAACATCCGTATTCGCAGTGCCAGATGGAAATCAGACTAATAAATAAAAGTTTTTTCAGACAGAAGACCAGCGCATTTTTCCGAAGTCAAAGATGGAAAGAGCTGCTGGTCTTTTTAGTTTTCGTCGCGCTGGCTTTCTCTTTTTGGGTGCTTCAATATTTCCAACAAAAAGTAGAGCGCGAAATAGAGGTTCCGATCCATTACTCCAATATCCCGAAAGACATCATTCTGAACGATACCCTGCCGGGCAAGTTTACGCTCAAATTAGTCGACAAAGGCTCTGTGTTCCTGATGTATTTCCTGAACAAAAAAGAGGCATCCATCCCCATCGACCTGAAAGACGTTCCCCTTAACAACACCTTCTACACAATCGACAAGCCTGCCCTGAACACGTATATCCGGGACTTTTTATCAAACACAACCCAGTTGGTTTCATTCAAGCCGGAAAAGCTCCGGATTAATTATTCGCCCTTGGAGAAAAAGGAAGTCCCCGTAATCCTCGCCGGAAAAATAGAGGCCGCCACCGGTTATATCTTCACCGATAGCATCGCCGTAAAGCCGTCAAGAACCTGGATTTACGGAAATAAAAACACCCTGGATACCCTTCAATACATCGCCACCGAAACGGTAAAAGAAGAATCGGTGCAAAAGAAACTGGACTTAACGCTCCGGTTGAAAGCGCCGCAGGGCGTACGCCTGTCGACCGAAAAGGTAAGAATAAGCGGAAACGTGGAAGAATACACGGAAAAAAAGTTTGAATTGCCTGTCGTCTGTTACAATTCCCCGGAAGACGTCCGCGTCCGTTTTTTCCCCTCAACCGTGGAAGTGATCTGCCGGATCGCACTGAGTAAATACAGCGATGCCAACGCGAACGATCTGGATACGGGCGTTGATTATCAAGACCTTTCCCGGAACCAGGGCACGAACATCTCGCTTCTCCTGAACCGGAAGCCTCACTGGTTGATCGACTACCGGATCATTCCGGATAAGGTGGAATACCTGATCGAACAAAAGAAAGAGGGATGAAAATAATCGGAATAACGGGCGGAATCGGAAGCGGGAAATCGGTGGTTTCCAAGCTCTTTGAAGCACGAGGCGTCCCGGTTTATATTGCCGACCTCGAAGCCGGCAAGCTCAACAATTCATCCCCCGAAATACGAAGGAAACTGACCGGCAGGTTCGGTCCGGAGCTTTATGCCGGGGGGATATTAAACACCAGAATGCTTGCTTCCCTTATTTTCAACCATCCCGGGCACCTGGCTTTCGTCAATTCGGTTATTCATCCGGAGGTGTACAAAGACTTCCTGAACTGGACGAAAAACCATTCGGAAAAAGAGTACGCCGGAATCGAATCCGCCATTTTGTTTGAGTCCGGGTTCAACCGGTGGGTGGATGTGACCGTCGCGGTCGTGGCGCCGGTCGAGACCCGGATCCGGCGGGTGCAGCGGAGAGACCGCGTGGAGAGAGAAGCCGTCCTGTCCAGGATCAACAATCAGATGACCGACGAAGCAAGAACGACGGATTATACGCTTCTGAACGACGACAGAAAAGCATTGATTCCGCAGGTAGAAAAATTATTCGAAAGGATAAAATTCGGAGAATTTGTTTAATTTTGCATCATTATATTAAAACGCATTTCAGTTATGTTGAAAAAAATCTTATCTGTTTCCGGCAAGCCGGGACTTTTCAAGTTAATTTCCGAAGGGAAAAACATGTTTATCGTTGAATCGTTAATCGACCACAAAAGAATCCCCGTATACATGAGAGATAAAGTCGTATCATTGAAAGATATTTCCGTATATACCGCCGGGGAAGAACTGTCGTTAAGCGTTGTCCTGAACAAAATCAAAGAGAAAGAAAACGGACAGGCAATCGATTACAATCCGGCCATCAAACCGGAGGAATTGAGGGCTTACCTGGAAACAATCGTTCCCGATTTTGACAAAGAGCGCGTCTATCCTTCCGATATAAAAAAGATGATGTCGTGGTATAACCTGCTGCTGAAGGAAGGGCTAACGGACTTTGTCGGACCGGAAGAAGAAGCGAAAGAAGAAGAAGAGAACAAAGAGAAAGAAAAAAGTAATTTATAATCTAAAAACCATTA
Source organism: Dysgonamonadaceae bacterium (assembly GCA_031255425.1). Classification (GTDB taxonomy): domain Bacteria; phylum Bacteroidota; class Bacteroidia; order Bacteroidales; family Azobacteroidaceae; genus Azobacteroides. The sequence continues at coordinate 6,044 of JAIRSN010000084.1, read as the reverse complement.
TTTTATGTTTGAGTATGATGACGAAGTTGCCGTAAAGTTTATTCAAAACCACTTACCGCAAGAGTTGAAAGAACGGTTTACAGACGATGACCTGTACTACATTTTAGATGTTATCTGCGACTTTTACGAAAAAGGAGACTGGACAGATGACTTTGACGAAGAAAAAGAAGAAGAGGAACTGATTCAATTCATTGTCGATCAAGCCAAAAAAGACAAGATAGGAACCTTCACGGAAGAAGAAATCCGGCTTGTGCTGGTTGCCGAGGCCACCTATTCGGATACCCTGGAGATGCCCGAATGATTTGGTATGAATTTTGCAGTAAGAGAAAACATCTTTCAAAAACAAAGTGAATTATTATAATTTAAATGAACAAAAAATGAAAAGGGTAAATTTATTTGCAAGTATGTTATTGTGTGTTGCCATCGTTTTCACGGGATGTGGAGCCAGCAACACAGTGAAAGGCACAGGAATAGGTACGGGTGCCGGTGCCGGTATCGGAGCAGGTATCGGGGCTTTGATCGGCGGAGGTAAAGGCGCTGCCTGGGGTGCCGGTATCGGAGCCGTAGTCGGTGGCTCGGCGGGCGCCTTGATTGGGAACAAGATGGACAAACAAAAGAAAGAGCTGGAAGCGATCAAAGACGCTCAGGTAGAAAGTGTAAACGACGGACAAGCCATCAAGGTTACGTTCGACTCCGGGATTCTTTTCGCAAGCAATTCAAGCGAACTGAACGCGGCTTCCAGAAATTCGTTGATTCAATTTGCCAATTCGTTGAAAATTAATCCGGATACAGACGTTGAAATCTACGGTCATACCGACAGCAATGGCGGCGACCGGATAAACGTTCCGTTGTCGCAAAAGAGAGCGGACTCGGTCAAACGGTTTTTGGAAAACCAAAGCGTCGGCACTTCCCGCATGGTTACTGCCGGCTTAGGATCTTCCCAACCGGTAGCACAGGAAGATGCAAGAGGCATTCAGGCGCTGAATCGCCGCGTGGAAATTTACATTCTTCCGAATGAAAAAATGAAGGCAGAAGCACAAGCCGGAACCTTGAAGTAAATACAGTATTCATAGAAGAGGGAAGCGATGCACGGGATAAACGATCCGGGTGTCGCTTCTTTTTTTGTGCGCACCGTTTCCCGCGGCGAGTCCCTCCGTTCGGAGGAGGGAGGCGAAACTAACCGGATGATTATTAATTTCTTCTAAGCCCTCAACGAATAAATTCACAAATTATAATCCGTCCGGTTTACTGATTTTTCAAATAATATAGTACCTTTGCAGTCAATTCTTCAAAAATAATGGCAATTATGAACGCACTCAATTTAAGCGAACAAGAAATATTCCGGCGCCAAAGTTTGGATGAAATTCGCAAGAAAGGAATCGAACCTTATCCTGCAAAAGAATTTCTCGTGACGGCTTATTCCGTGGATATTAAGAACGAATTTAAAGAGGATGCTCCCCGGAAAGAGGTCGCTGTTGCCGGCCGGATCATGAGCCGCCGGATCATGGGCAAAGCCTCTTTCGTTGAATTGCAGGATGCTGTCGGCAGAATACAATTATATATCAGCCGGGACGACCTTTGTCCCACGGAAGACAAGGACTTATACAATGTGATCTTCAAAAAACTGTTGGACATCGGCGATTTCATCGGTGTGGAAGGGTATGTGTTCCGCACGCAGATGGGCGAAATATCGATTCACGTGAGCCGGTTGACCGTGCTTTCCAAGTCGCTGCGCCCGCTTCCCATCGTCAAATACAAGGACGGCGTTGCTTACGATGCCTTTGAGGATCCCGAAATGCGGTACCGCCAGCGCTATGTCGACCTGATTGTCAACGACGGCATCAAGGATATTTTCCTGAAAAGAACCCGGATATTCAACTCCATGCGCTCGTTTTTCAACGAACGGGGATATATCGAGGTGGATACGCCCGTTTTGCAGGGCATCCCCGGAGGCGCTTCCGCGCGTCCGTTTATCACGCACCACAATGCGCTGGACATGCCTTTGTACCTCCGCATCGCCAACGAACTCTACCTGAAACGGCTGATCGTGGGCGGCTTTGAAGGCGTGTACGAGTTTTCGCGCAACTTCCGCAACGAGGGTATGGACCGGATGCACAATCCGGAGTTTACCTGCCTCGAAATTTACGTTGCGTACAAGGATTACAACTGGATGATGCGTTTCACCGAACAGATGCTGGAAAAGATTTGCCTGGACGTCCTGGGAACAACCGAAATACAGGCGGGGGAACAAACCCTCAGTTTCAAAGCGCCTTACCGCCGGGTGACCATGATTGATGCCATCAAAGAACATACCGGCATCGACATCGCGGGAATGAACGAAGACCAACTGCGGGAGGTCTGCAAACAACTGAATGTCGAACAGGACCAAACGATGGGAAAAGGAAAACTGATTGACGAACTGTTCGGCGAAAAGTGTGAAAACAAATACATCCAACCGACTTTCATCACCGATTACCCGAAAGAAATGTCGCCTCTCTGCAAACGCCACCGCGAAAATCCGGAACTGACCGAACGGTTTGAGCTGATGGTGAACGGGAAAGAACTTGCGAACGCCTATTCCGAATTAAACGACCCGATTGACCAAAGAGAACGGTTTGAAGAGCAACTGAAACTATCGGAAAAAGGAGACGACGAAGCCATGTTTATTGACCAGGACTTTTTACGGGCTTTGGAATACGGAATGCCGCCCACATCCGGAATGGGCATCGGAATCGATCGTTTGGTGATGTTGCTAACCGGACAAACCTCCATTCAGGAAGTACTGCTCTTCCCGCAGATGCGTCCTGAAAAACAAATCTAATAAATTAATTGAATAGCATGAATAGTACAGGTAAAGTAGGTGTGATGGGCGGTGGAAGCTGGGCAACCGCCATTGCAAAGATTATTGCGATGACACAAACCAATTTCAACTGGTATATGCGCCGCCCGGATCAAATCGAGGAATTTCTGAAGCTCGGGCATAATCCATCCTATTTGACAAGCGTGAAGTTTAATATCGAAAACATCCGGTTCTACGACAACATCAACGAAGTGGTGGAGAACTGCGATACCCTGATTTTTGCCACGCCGTCCCCTTTCCTCAAGCAGCACCTTCAAAAGTTACATACGCCCCTGAAAGACAAGATGATTATCTCGGCAATCAAAGGAATCGTCCCCGACGAGAACATGTTGGTGTCCGATTATTTTGCCAAGTTCTACGATGTTCCGGAGGACCACATTGCGGTGTTGGGCGGTCCCTGCCACGCGGAAGAAGTCGCTCTGGAGCGCTTGTCCTACCTCACGGTCGGCTGCACCTCCGACGAAAGGGCGCAGGTATTGGCGGATATGTTCAAAACGCATTTCGTGAAATCTTCCACCGGCAACGATGTGACGGGTATCGAATACGCTTCCGTATTGAAAAACGTCTACGCCATCGTATCCGGGATTTGCCACGGGTTGAAATACGGCGACAACTTCCAGGCAATCTTTATGTCCAACTCCATTGCGGAGATGGAACGTTTTATCAACGCAGTAAACCCGGTAGAAAGAGCTATTTGCGGCTCCGCCTACCTGGGCGATTTATTGGTGACCGCCTATTCGCGGTTCAGCCGCAACCGCATTTTCGGAACCATGATCGGAAAGGGATACTCCGTGAAAATCGCCCAGTTGGAGATGGAAATGATTGCGGAAGGATACTTCGGAACCAAGTGTATCAAGGAAATCAACAGCGAATACAAGGTCGACATGCCGATATTGGACGCCGTGTACTCGATTTTATACGAGCGGAAATCGGCGGTGCCGGTCATCCGCAGATTAACAGAAACATTCAAATAATTAAACAGGAAAATGATAACATTAAATACCGACAAAGCGTTTATTGAGATTACAAAAGAACAGGTTTATGCGCAAGCTGCCGAGGCAAAAAGCTGCAACCGCACGCTGGAAAACGGAACCGGAAAGGGAAACGACTTTCTGGGCTGGCTACACCTGCCTTCCACCATCACCGAAGCGGAAATAGCCGACATCGAGGCAACCGCCGGCAAGCTCCGTTCCAAATGCGAGGCAGTCGTTGTCATCGGCATCGGCGGGAGTTACCTGGGGGCAAAAGCGGTCATTGATGCGCTTTCCGGCTCGTTCGATTCGTTGGAAAACAAACAAACGCTGATCCTTTATGCCGGTCATGTAATCGGCGAAGATTATCTGTATGAATTGTCTCAATTCCTGGCGAAGAAATCGTTCGGCATCCTCAATATTTCCAAATCGGGAACCACTACTGAACCTGCATTGGCGTTCCGTATCCTGAAAAAACAGTTGGAAGACGCGGTCGGAAAGGAAGAAGCCCGCACCCGGATCGTTGCCGTAACGGACAAGGAGCGAGGCGCTTTGAGAACATTGGCTACAAAGGAAGGATACAAAACATACGTCATCCCCGACAATGTGGGCGGACGTTTTTCCGTGCTGACCCCGGTCGGGCTGCTCCCGGTCGCGATAGCGGGAATCGACATCCGGCAACTGATTGCCGGCGCCGTCGCGATGGAGAAAGCCACCGGCAGCGAGGTGCCGTTCGACAGGAATCCGGCGGAAATATACGCCGCCGTCCGCAGCGAAATCTACAAAAGCGGGAAGAAAATAGAGCTGCTTGCCAATTTCAACCCGAAGTTGCATTACGTTTCCGAATGGTGGAAACAGCTTTACGGCGAGAGCGAAGGGAAGGAAAACAAGGGCATATTCCCCGCTTCCGTCGACTTCACGACCGACCTCCATTCGATGGGGCAATGGATTCAGGAAGGCGAAAGGAGCCTCTTTGAGACGGTTATCTCCATCGCCAAGACCCGGCACACCGTCGCGGTGCCTTCGGACGAACAGGATTTGGACGGGCTGAACTTCCTGGCGGGCAAAAGGGTCGACTACGTAAACAAAATGGCGGAATTGGGCACCCAGATGGCTCACGTAGACGGCGGAGTCCCCAACATCCGCATCGAATTGCCCGAACTGAATGCCTTCTATTTGGGGCAATTACTCTACTTCTTCGAGCGGGCATGCGGCATCAGCGGCTACCTTTCAGGCGTCAACCCGTTCAACCAACCGGGCGTGGAAGCCTACAAAAAAAACATGTTCGCCCTGCTGAATAAACCGGGTTATTGATGATTAAAGCCGTACTGTTCGATATGGACGGCGTTCTGTACGATTCCATGCCCAGCCATGTGCGGGCGTGGCACGAAACGATGTCGCAGGCAGGCGTCTCCTCTTCCCCGGAGGATTTCTACCTGTTTGAAGGCCGGACCGGGCAATCTACCATCAATATCCTGTTCAACCGCAGTTTCGGAAAAGACGCTACGCCCGAAGAAATCGAGGCATTGTATGCGAAAAAGGCACAGCGGTTTACCGAGCTGGAACACCCCGGATCCAAGCCCATGCCGGGCGCGCGGGAAGTGTTGGAGAAAGTGAAAGCGGCGGGCATACAGCGAATCATCGTTACCGGCTCCGGGCAACATTCGCTGATCGACAAGCTGGACAAAAACTACCCGGATTTTTTCGATAAGGACTTGATGGTGACGGCGTACGACGTCCGCCACGGCAAACCGCACCCCGAACCTTACCGGATGGGTTTGCTGAAGGGAAATATCCTGCCGGAGGAAGCCCTCGTGATCGAGAACGCCCCGCTGGGCGTCGAGTCCGGACGTGCCGCCGGGATTTATACCATCGCCGTCAACACCGGTCCCTTGCCTGACAGGGTCTTATGGGAAGCCGGAGCCAATGCCCTGTATCCTTCCATGCTTGCGTTGGCGAAGCATATTGCAGCATATTTCCATTAAAATATAAGAGCGGCTGCGCCGCCGCCAGGCACAGCCTCTGGCTTGCCTGAGTGTTCTTTTTTGCCTTGATGCAAAAAAGAACCAAAAAAGATCAAGGCTTGGCTTCTTGGCGGACCGCTCTGATACCGCCGGCTAAACGGATTACAACTCGCTTCGCTCAAACAGTAATCCGTTTTTAACGCCGTCGGCATCGAGCGGTTATTTCCGCCTCGAAGCCTAGGCCGGGGG
>JAIRSN010000083.1 GCA_031255425.1 Dysgonamonadaceae bacterium | reverse complement strand
TTGGCGGACCGCTCTGATGCCGCCGGCTAAACGGATTACAACTCGCTTCGCTCAAACAGTAATCCGTTTTTAACGCCGTCGGCATCGAGCGGTTATTTCCGCCTCGAAGCCTAGGCCGGAGGGGGCGGAGGTGCAGTCTGGAGTATCCTGCCTCACGCGCCAGGAACTCCGGCGCCCTTTCCGGCTCCCCCAACTCTCTTGCCAGGAACCTTAGCGCCCTTTCCAGTCCCCCCTGCAAACGCTTTTTTCCCTTCTGCAAGGTATTTGGGGCACCCTTCTCCCGCCTTTGCTTTCGAGAGAACCCATCTACTGTTTTAGACCGGAAAAATAAAATGTTTTTTTCCATGTTTAAACATTTAAACGGGTCGCGAAGATAGTTTTTTTTCCGTTTAAACATTTAAACGGGTCGCAGAGGTAGTTTTTTCCCCGTTTAAACATTTAAACGGGTCGCAGAGGTAGTTTTTTCCCTGTTTAAACATTTAAACGGGTCGCAGAGGTAGTTTTTTTCCCGTTTAAACATTTAAACGGGTCGCAGAGGTAGTTTTTTTCCTGTTTAAACATTTAAACAGGTCGCAGAGATAGTTTTTTTTTCGTTTAAATGTTTAAGCGGCTTGCTAAAGTAGTTTTTTTCTTATTTAAACATTTAAACAGGATAAAAACATGAAAAGCAGGATGGAAGGGTGACACTGAAAGAGTAAAAACGAACTTTTTGTAGTGGAAGGGTAACCGGGAAGGGATGAAAACGAACTTTTCGTAGTGCAAGGGTGACCAGGAGGCAGCCCCGCTTTAATTATTAATCTATCCGATGTAGTTGTCCATTGATAAACACGCCCTTTTTGCAAAGTCCATTGCCGAGGCAATCAATTTGTCCCATTTGTTTTCCGGCAAGGTCGCCAGGTCGTGGAAAGAAACTTCATTTTTCAGTAAGCCGTAAGCCAGTCCCGCGTTGAAATTGTCGCCGGCGCCAATGGTGCTGACCGGTGTCACCGCCTCGACCGGGTAGTTTTTCCTGAAAGAGGACGTCTGAAGTAGAATGTCGCCCGTCCCTTGCGTGATAATCAGGTTCTCGCAATAACCAAACAGGCTGTCTTCGCGGATTTGCGCGAGGGTGCGCCCCGGAAACAACACGCCCATGTCCTCGCCGGAACACCGGACGATCGTCGCGTACCGGAAGTTCTCGAAAAAGGCGTCCATCAGTTGCAGCCGTTCGCCGGCGTGCGCTCTCCGGAAGTTGACGTCGTAGTAGATAATCGCCTTCTGTTCTTGGGCGTAATGCAATAACTCGCGCACTTTCCCGCGCAGGGCGGGGTTGACGGCAAAATAGGAGCCGAAGATCAGCAGGTCGTTTTCCCGGATAACGGGAAAGGCAACGTCCAGCCGTTTCTCCGGAAAGTTCGTGTAAAAAGCATATTCCGCGTCCCGGTTTTCGTCCAGGAATGCCATCGCAACCGGCGATTGCCCCCGGTCGAAAAAGTGGACGTAATCGGTGGAAAGGTTGTTTTCCTCCATAAACGCTTTGATCCGTGCGCCGATCCGGTCGTTCCCCAACTCGCTGATAAACAGGGCGGGGATGCCGCTGCGTCCCAGCGAAATCAGGCAGTTGAACGTAGACCCGCCCGGCACCGCCCGGCAAGGCTGGTGATTCCGGAAGAGGATGTCCAGAATCGTTTCCCCTATCCCGATGACCTTTCTCATCAGTCGATTAAACCGGTTTCCGTCAACCGGGCATAGCGGCCGGCGATGACTTCTTCCGCATCAATCAAAAACATCGTGGGAGTGGCGACCACCCCGTAATTGCGGAAGTTTTGCCCGTCGAATCCTTTCAGGTCGCAGAGCTTGTCCGTCCACGGGAAGTCTTTGGAGTGGTATTCAAACACGTTTTGATCCGTATCGGCGGAGATGGCTATGACACGGATGTTCTTCTCTTGCAGCTTGGTATAATTCTTTTTCAATTCGCCTAACTGTATGATGCAATTGCCGCAACCGGACTCGTAAAACATCAGAAGCACGTTCGACAGGCTGCTCTGTCCTTCGATGGGCAAGGCTTTCGACCCGGCTTTGATCCGGTCCATTTCGAAGGCGAAGTACAATTTCCCCTGCGGGTTGGTCACCCTTCCGGACGACAGCAGGTAAGGGATAAGCAGGTTCTCGGCATCCATCCACCCGTATTGTTCGCAAATGGTAATCAGGTCGTTTGCAAGCACTTCAAACACTTCCTGCGAACGGATGCGTTTCAGGTTGTTGATCATGGCTTCCCCAAACATTTTTTTATCGGAAAATAACTCGAAAGTGGAAGAAATCACATGATTCCAGATGCCGCTGGAATAGAGGACGTCCATGTCCAGGTCGTCGTTGATAAAGCGCATCCCTTCCTGCACCCGTTCGGCGGCCGATTCGGGCGGATACAACTTCGACCCGAACCCGTTCAGGAATCCGATCAACCGAAGGTAATGGGCGGCATAAAAATCGCTTGCCGCTAATTCCGCCTGAGCGCTGCCGTACAACCCTTGCAGGCGGGTAAATTCTTTTCCTAAAACGGTATAAAGCGTGGGATCGTCCGCATAAGCGTCCTGGCACCGGTAAATGGCGTCTATTTTCCGGTACAAGCCTTGTTGCTTCCGCAGTTGCTGCCGGAAAAAATCATTTTCCGGACTGTTGGTGAAAACAATGTTCTCCGTAAATTTGGCTTCCTTATTGCTGATGGAAAGGCGTTCCCCGTTCAGGATAAAATTCAGGGTTCCTTGCTGTCCCAGTGAAAAATGCACCAGTCCGGTGTAGTCTTTGTCGGCTTCCGGGAGCGAAAAGTCCAGGCGGCCGGTGGGTCCGATCACGCCGGTTTGCACCGTATCGTTCCGGGTACCTTTATTTAAATGAAAACTGTATTCGCTTCCGGCAAAGTGGGGAAAATAGAGTTCCACCGTTTGCGTCTGAGCAAAGCTCACATGTCCTGCGATCAGGAATAAAATAAACAAATATCTCATACTTTATAATTTTTTGTGCAAAGATACATTATAAAAAAAACAAATGTATATCTTTGTAGCCATTATTTTGAAAAAGGACTAAAAACAAATACAGTATGGCACAACAAGAAGATATGTTTAAGAAATTGATTTCCCACAGCAAAGAGTATGGATTTGTATTCCCTTCGTCGGAGCTGTACGACGGGTTGGGCGCCGTTTACGATTACGGTCAGAACGGTGTTGAACTGAAAAACAACATCAAAAAATACTGGTGGGACAGTATGACTTTGTTGCACGAAAATGTGACGGGCATCGATTCGGCTATTTTCATGCACCCCACTATCTGGAAGGCGTCCGGTCATGTGGATGCGTTCAACGACCCGCTTATCGACAACAAAGACTCCAAAAAAAGGTACCGCGCCGATGTGCTGATTGAAGACCTGATAGCCAAATACGAAGACAAAATCAATAAGGAAGTGGAGAAGGCTGCCAAACGTTTCGGCGATGCGTTCGACACGCAGAAATTCCTCGAAACAAATCCGCGTGTACTGGAAAACGAAGCGAAGAAGAAGGAGTTGCATGAGCGTTTTGCAAAGGCAATGAACGAGAATAATCTGGAAGAATTGCGTCAAATCATTGTGGATTACGAAATCGTTTGCCCGGTTTCCGGCAGCCGGAACTGGACAGAGGTGCGTCAATTCAACCTGATGTTTTCTACCGAGATGGGGTCTGTCGCCGACGGCGCCACCAGGATTTACCTTCGTCCCGAAACCGCGCAAGGCATTTTCGTAAACTTCCTGAATGTCCAGAAAAGCGGACGGATGAAGATTCCTTTCGGGATTGCTCAAATCGGCAAAGCGTTCCGGAACGAGATTGTCGCCCGGCAGTTTGTGTTCCGGATGCGGGAGTTCGAACAGATGGAAATGCAATTCTTTGTCCGTCCGGGGGAAGAACTGAAATGGTTCGAACAGTGGAAACAAACGCGCATGAAATGGCACCAGGCACTGGGCTTGGGCGAAAAGAAGTACCGTTTCCACGACCACGACAAGTTGGCGCATTATGCCAATGCCGCAACCGATATTGAGTTTGAGATGCCGTTCGGGTTCAAGGAAATTGAAGGGATCCATTCCCGTACCGACTTCGACCTGAGCAGCCACGAGAAATATTCGGGGAAGAAAATCCAGTATTTCGATCCGGAACTGAACAAGTCGTACGTTCCTTACGTTGTAGAAACGTCCATCGGCGTAGACCGTATGTTTCTGAGCGTTTTGGCGGGTTCGTACGGCGAAGAAGAGCTGGAGGGCGGCGACACGCGCGTCGTGTTGAGATTGCCGCCGGCTTTGGCTCCCGTCAAATTGGCGGTCTTGCCCCTGGTGAAAAAAGACGGGTTGCCGGAAAAAGCGCGGGAGATTATCGACCGGCTGAAGTTCGATTTCCGCTGCCAGTACGATGAGAAAGATTCCATCGGGAAACGGTACCGCCGCCAGGATGCCATCGGGACGCCTTACTGCATCACCATCGACCACGATACGATGACGGACAACTGCGTGACGATTCGCTATCGCGACACAATGGAGCAGGAGCGCGTGCCGGTTGCCGGCCTGGAACGAATCGTTCCGGAAAAAGTGAGCATGAAACAATTATTAAAACAAATAGCAAAATCATGAAAAAATCAATGATCGTTCTCTCAGCCATTCTCGTTGCAACGGCTATTCTTTTCTTTTGGTACAAGGGTGTTTTTAATGGCTTGGTTTCGGCGGAAGAACAGTTGAAAGCACAGTGGGGAAATGTTGAAAATCAGTACCAGCGCCGTACGGATTTGGTTCCCAACTTGGTCGCTACCGTGAAAGGCTACGCCGGACACGAGCAACGTACGCTGGAAAGCGTTATCGAAGCGCGTGCCAAAGCGACGCAGGTAACCCTCGATCCGACCAACCTGAACGAACAAACAATGGCTCAATTCCAACAAGTCCAGGGTGAATTGGGTTCTGCCATCAACCGGCTGCTGGTAAGCGTAGAGGCGTATCCGGATTTGAAAGCCAACGAGAACTTCCGGGATTTGCAGGCGCAGTTGGAAGGCACCGAAAACCGGATCGCGACCGAAAGGACCCGTTTCAATGACGCCGCCCAATCGTATAACCGGTTGGTCCGGCGGTTCCCGAACAACCTGGTTGCCGGGATGTCCGGTTTCACGCAAAAGCCTTATTTCAAGTCACAAGAGGGAGCCGATAAAGCGCCGGAAGTACTGTTTTAGCCTTTATTTTATGGAACAAAAGATTCTGCGAACCGAAAATTTGGTGAAAAGATACCGGAACCGTACCGTGGTCAATCACGTTTCGATTGATGTAAAGCAAGGGGAAATCGTCGGCCTGTTGGGTCCCAACGGGGCGGGGAAAACGACGACCTTTTATATGGCTGTGGGATTGGTGACGCCCAACGAGGGCAAAATCTTTCTCGACGACATGGATGTCACCAAGTTTCCGGTCTACAAACGGGCGCAGACCGGCATCGGTTACCTGGCGCAGGAAGCGTCTATCTTCCGGAAAATGTCGGTGGAGGACAACATCCGTTCCGTGCTGGAGATGACGAACCAACCGTCCGAATATCAAAAAGAAAAGCTGGAGAGCCTGATCACCGAATTCGGATTGGGGAAGGTGCGGAAGAACTTGGGCGACCAGCTCTCCGGAGGCGAACGCCGGCGAGTGGAAATCGCCCGTTGCCTCGCCATCGATCCGAAATTCATCATGCTCGACGAACCTTTCGCCGGCATCGACCCGATTGCCGTCCAGGACATTCAACAGATCGTGGGCGAGTTAAAACACAAGAACATCGGGATCCTGATCACCGACCACAATGTACACGAAACGCTCAGCATCACCGACCGCGCTTACCTTTTGTTTGAAGGAAAAGTGTTGTTCCAGGGGGTGGCGGAGGAGTTGGCAGCGAATCCGATTGTCCGCGAGAAATACCTGGGACGGGATTTTGAACTGCGGAAGAAAACGCTGTGAGATAGGGGAAGGGGGGCGGATCGGGGATTTTTGTAGCTCAAAGATATTATACCCTATATCCCACCTCGTTGCCTCATTAATATATAAAAGCGGCTACGCCGCCAAAAAAGAACAATCAGGCGAGCTGAAGGCTGCGCCTGAAAGAGTGCTGCGCAGGGGCGCGCAAACAAACAAGCGGCGGATGCCTCTTCCAGCACCCGCCGCCCGTCTTTTCATTTACCCCTTTATTCACAAAATTTGTTCCAAAGCCCCCCGCATGCCCCGCTGCAAGATCAGCGCAGCATCCTTTGCGACCCGTTCCGCCAAGCCCGGAACCGCGTCCAAGTCTTCCGTCCAAAGGGATTTGTGGGAGAGGATCGCCTTGACCCAGCCGCCGATGTTCTCCCTGTCGTACGATTGCCGGATAAAAGCGACCCCTTCAGGCGTATCGTTCGGCGTGAACGGCACCTCCGAGTTCCCGCTGTACAACACCAGCAAGGCTGCCAGCGAGAAAGTGG
>JAIRSN010000065.1 GCA_031255425.1 Dysgonamonadaceae bacterium | reverse complement strand
TTCGCTCAAACAGTAATCCGTTTTTAACGCCGTCGGCATCGAGCGGTTATTTCCGCCTCGAAGCCTAGGCCGGGGGGGGGGGCGGCAGCAAAACCCGCAGGGTCGGGTGACTGCAGATTATCATCTTCCTATACCTAATATATATAATGAGTAATGAAACGCAGGACGCTGCATCCTATGCATCATTAATGGTAAAAGCGGCTGCGCCGCCGTAGCAGCCCTTAATTTTTTTTCGTACCTTTGTCAGCGATGATAGTAAAGTTATACGAAAAGAACCCCAGCCAGAAAGAAGTCAGCCGGATCGTAGAGATACTCAAAGACGGCGGCATCGTAGTGTACCCGACGGATACCGTCTATGCGATGGGTTGCGATGCGCTCAACGTGCGGGCGATCGAAAAGATCTGCAAAATGAAAGGGCTCAATCCCCAGAAAACCAACCTCTCTATTATCTGCAACGATTTGAGCAATATCAGCGAATATGCCAAGGTGAACAATGCGATTTTCAAGTTGATGAAGAAAAACCTGCCGGGACCGTTTACGTTTATCCTCAACGCGACCAACAATCTCCCGAAAATCTATAAAAACCGGAAAGAAGTAGGCATCCGGATCCCCGGCAACGCGATTGTCCGCGCGCTGGTGCAGGAACTGGGCAACCCGATACTCTCTACTTCCGTCAGAAATAAAGACGATATTCTGGAATACAGCACCGACCCCGAACTGATCGAAGAAGAATACGGCGCCCTTGTCGATGCCGTTGTCGACGGCGGATACGGCGGGCTGGAACCCTCTACGGTCATCAACTGCACCGGCGACGAAATCGAAATTACCCGTCAGGGAAAAGGAGAACTAAAAGAATGAATCGAATACCAATCAAATGTATACTGCCGCTTGGCTGGCTCCTGCTTGCAACCGGCCTTCAGGCACAGAACCCCGGATTGCCGATGGATATTCCGCTGTTTCTGAGTGGAAATTTCGGGGAATTGCGAAGCAACCACTTCCACTCCGGACTGGATTTCAAGACACAAAGCGTCACCGGCATCCCCGTCAAAGCGGTCGACGACGGCTACATCGCCCGGATCAATGTCAGCCCGTACGGCTACGGGAAAGCGCTCTATATCAACCACCCGGGCGGAACGACTTCCGTCTACGCGCACCTGGACCGGTTTGCGCCGGACGTCGAAGCACTCGTTTGCGACAGCCAGTACCGGCGGGAAGCCTTTGCCGTCAACCTTTATTTCCCCGCCGGAAAACTGCCCGTCAAAAAAGGCGAACGCATCGCATGGAGCGGCAACTCCGGCAGTTCGGGCGGCCCGCACCTGCATTTCGAAATCCGTGAGACAAAGAGCGAAAAGGCGGTAGACCCGCTTCCCTTTTTCAAAAGTAAAATCACCGACACGCGCCCGCCCGAAATCAGGGGACTCATGCTCTACCCGCAACGGGGCAAGGGGATTGTCAACGGGAAAACCGCCAATCAACCGGTGGCGCTGGTGAAAAACAAAGCGGGACAGCCCGGCGTCGACCAGCCGGTTACCGCATGGGGCGCCATCGGCGTCGGAATAAAAGCCTACGACCGGATGAACGGCACGACGAACATCTACGGCGTCAACGAAATCGTGCTGAAAGTAGACGGCAAGACCGTTTTCCACTCGGTGATGAACCGCTTTTCGTTCGACGAAACGCGCTACCTGAACGCGCTGATCGACTGGCACGAATGGACGGAAAACCATTCTTTCTATATGAAGTCGTTTATCGATCCGGGAAACCTGCTGAGCATCTACCGGTCTTCGGGGAACGGCATTATCCTGATCAATGAAGAAAAAACATATCAGTTGGAATACCTTCTGACGGATGTTTACGGAAACGAAACCTCGTTGAAATTCAATATCCGGGGCGAAAAAGCGCCGGTTCCGGACAAGCGGCCGGGGACGGTTTATTTTCCTTTCCACCGCTACAACTCGTTCTCCGGAAAGGGGATTACGCTGGAAGTGCCGCGGAAAAGTTTATACGCCGACCTCTACCTGAACATCGATACCGTTGCGGGACATTCGCCTTACGCCCCGCAGTACATTATCGGCGAGCGGATTCCGCTCCATTCCCATTGCCCGCTGACGCTGGAGATTCCCACGGATACGCATCCCGACAAATCGAAATACGGCATCGTGCAACTCCTGAAAGAGGAAAAGAACTGGCTGGGCGGGAAATACAAAGGCGGGAAAATCCGCGCCACAACGCGCGAATTGGGGACGTTCACGGTGGAAGCAGACACCGTCCCCCCGGTTATTACGCCGGTAAACCGGCAGAAATGGACAGCCAACCGGCGCATTGCCTTCAAAATCGACGACGACTTAAGCGGAATCGCGTCCTTCCGGGGGACGCTCGACGGGCAATTCATCCTCTTTGAATACGATGCCAAAAACCGCTCGCTCTATACCGGTTCCGGCAGGATGAAAAAAAGAACAGAGACGCCGTCGGCAACGTCTCTGCATTTGGTGGTAAGGGATAAAGCCGGTAATGAATCGGAATTTACCGCCACCGTTCTTCTCTGATTATTCCACGGTGACCGATTTGGCCAGGTTGCGAGGCATATCCACATCGCGGCCTTTTTTCACGGCAATATGATAACTCAGTAATTGCAGGGGGATAATGGACAAAATCGGATCCAGGCATTCTTCCGTTTCCGGAATTTCGATCGTGTAATCCGCCATGTCTTTCACTTTCCGGTCGAACTTGTTGACGATGGCAAGAATACGTCCGCTGCGCGCCTTGATTTCCTGAATGTTGCTGATGGTTTTGTCGTAGGTGGTGTTGTGCGTTGCAATGACCACGACCGGCATTTCCTGATCAATCAGCGCGATCGGGCCGTGTTTCATCTCGGCGGCGGGATAACCTTCGGCGTGGATGTAGGAAATCTCTTTCAGTTTCAACGCGCCCTCCATCGCCACGGGATACGAATAACCCCGTCCCAGGTAAATAAAATTGTGGGCGTAGGTGAATATTTTGGACAAGTCTTCGATTTTGTCGTTCAGTTTCAGGATGGTTTCCACCTTCGACGGGATTTTGTCCAATTCGATCAGCGTCCGTTCGTACTGTTCCTGCGAAATGGTCTTTTTTTCCTTGGCAATATTGAGCGCCATCATGATCAGTACCAGCACCTGGGCGGTAAACGCCTTGGTGGACGCGACGCCGATTTCAGGCCCCACGTGGGTGTAGGAACCGGAATGGGTGTTGCGCGGAATGGACGAGCCGACCACGTTGCAGATTCCATAGACAAAGGCGCCGGCTTCTTTCGCCTGTTCGATAGCGGCGAGCGTATCCGCCGTTTCGCCGGACTGGGAGATGGCAATCACGATGTCGTCGGGGTAGATCACCGGGTTCCGGTAGCGGAATTCCGACGAATATTCGACTTCCACCGGTATCCGGCAGAGTTCTTCGATCAGGTATTCGCCGATCAGCCCGGCATGCCAGGAGGTGCCGCAAGCCAGAATCAGGATCCGGCTGGCGTGGACGAACTTGTCTTTGTTGTCGATGATTCCGGACAGCGTGACGTTGTTGTTTTCGATATTGATCCGCCCGCGCATGCAATCCCTCAGGGTGCGGGGCTGTTCGAATATTTCTTTCAACATGAAATGGGCGTATCCGCCTTTTTCCAGGGCGCTCAGGTTCAGTTCCAATTGGGTGAACTGCGGCGTTTTTTCGACATTGTTCAGGTTCACGATTTTGGGCGGTTCGTGTCGCCGGATGATGGCGATTTCCTCGTCCTCCAGATAAATCACCTGCTGGGTGTATTCGACGATCGGCGACGCATCGGAAGCCAGGAAATATTCGGATTCGCCGATTCCCACCACCAGCGGGCTGCTTTTCCGGGCAGCGATCAGCAGGTCCGGGTTCCCGTTCTCGATCACGGCGATCGCGTACGCCCCGACAACCTGTTTCAGTGCCAACTGAACCGCCGTGCAGAGGTCTACCTGATTGCTTATTTTCACATATTCGATCAGTTGAATCAACACTTCCGTGTCGGTTTCACTCTGGAAGGTGTAACCTTTTTGTATCAATCCCTCTTTCAGGACGGAATAATTCTCAATAATCCCGTTGTGAATCAGGGCGAGGTTTTCCGACTGCGAATAATGAGGATGCGCATTTACATTGTTCGGTTCGCCGTGCGTTGCCCAGCGGGTGTGCGCGATACCCAGCGTACCGGAAACAGCCTTGTCTTTGCAAAACGCCTCCAGGTCGGCGACGCGTCCCTTAGCCTTGTAGATACTCAGCTTGTCCCGTTCGCCGATCAAAGCGACCCCCGAACTGTCGTACCCGCGGTACTCCAAACGATGTAAACCTTTAATTAAAATGGGATAAGCATCCTGCTCTCCGATGTATCCAACGATTCCACACATATATAATTGAGTTATAAATTACTGTATTTTCCGCTAAACTGCCGGTAAAGGTAATCATTTTTTGTATTATCATGCAAATGGGAGCGGCGCGCCCTTAGAATAACCGGCTGGGATACGTGCCGTTATCGACCAAGCCGTTGATTTTCGAGACGACTGCCGGACGGTCTTCCGCGTAGGTGACGCCAAACCACCGGGACGGCGTGTCCAACACTTTTACTTCGGCGCGACGGCTTTCGATCAGGTGGTTGACGACCGAAGGGATGTAAAACTCCGCCTTCGGATTGTTTTGGTTTTCAACAAGAAACGCGACGAACTGCTTCTCCGAATAATCGAAATAATCCGGCGTGAATCCCCACATGTTCAT
>JAIRSN010000057.1 GCA_031255425.1 Dysgonamonadaceae bacterium | reverse complement strand
ACGTTGATTTTAATCAGTTCGGCGGTCCGTTCGCCCACTTTCATATTGTGCTGGCGCCCCATGTATTCGAGGATGTCGGCCGTCAGGTCGTCGCCGGCAATCCGGATGGATTTGTTGGAAACAATTCCGCCCAGCGATATAATGGCAATTTCGGTTGTGCCGCCGCCGATGTCGACAATCATATTTCCTTCCGGCGCCTCCACGTCCAGGCCGATGCCGATAGCGGCAGCCATCGGTTCGTAGATCATGTACACGTCGCGCCCGCCGGCATGTTCGGCAGAGTCGCGGACGGCACGGATTTCCACCTCCGTGCTTCCCGAAGGAATACAAACCACAATCCGCAACGACGGTGAGAACAGGTGATTCTTGTTGTTAATCATCTTTATCATTCCCCGGATCATTTGTTCCGCGGCGTAAAAGTCGGCAATAACGCCGTCGCGAAGCGGACGAATCGTTTTTATATTGCTGTGCGTTTTTCCATGCATCCGTTGCGCCTCCGAACCGATGGCGATCAGCTTGTCGGTCCGATTATCTAATGCAACTACCGACGGTTCGTCGACGACGATTTTACCGTTCTGAATAATGATTGTATTGGCTGTACCTAAATCGATTGCGATTTCCTGCGTGAAGGAGAATAATTCCATTTTTTTTAATGTTTAAAATGACGGATACCCGTGGTCACCATTGCCCGGTTATTTTCATTACAATATTTGACTGATAAGTTATCTTTAATAGAGCCGCCCGGCTGGATAACGGCTGTAATCCCTGCCTTGCATGCGATTTCTACGCAATCGGGGAAGGGGAAAAAGGCATCGGAAGCCATCACTGCGCCTTCCAGGTCGAAGTGAAAGGCGTTTGCTTTTTCTATCGCCTGCTTCAGGGCGTCGACACGCGAGGTCTGCCCCATGCCGCCGGCACAAAGTTGTTTGTTCTTGACCAGGACGATTGCATTGGATTTTGTGTGTTTCACCAATTTATCGGCAAACAATAAATCTTCGATTTCCCGTTCGGTCGGCGCTTTACCGGTGACCGTTTTCAGGTCTTCTTTTTTCAGGAGGCTTGCATCTTTGTCCTGCATCAGGACACCATTTAATAAGGAACGGAATGAAAGGCGGTTTTCCGGATGCTGTTTTTGAACCAGAATGATCCGGTTTTTCTTTTCTTCCAGCACCGCCAGGGCTTCCCGGTCGTAAGCCGGAGCGATGACGACCTCAAAGAAGATCTTGTTTATCTCCGCCGCTGCGACCGGATCGATTTTGGCATTGCAAATCAGGATTCCGCCGAAAGCCGAAACCGGATCGCCCGCCAAAGCGGCTTCCCACGCTTCTTTTACCGTGGAACGGGAAGCGATTCCGCAGGCATTGTTGTGCTTCAGGATGGCGAACGTCAACTCGTCGAATTCCGCAATCAACTCGACGGCGGAATGAATATCCAACAGGTTGTTGTACGAAATTTCTTTTCCTTGCAGTTGTTCGAAACAGGCATCGAAGTCGCCGTAGAAGACGCCTTTCTGGTGCGGGTTCTCGCCGTAGCGGAGGCTTTTCACCGGATCGGATGCCTGCCGGAAATGCGTTCCGGCGCCGTTGTCGAAGTAATTGAATATAGCCGTGTCGTATCCCGACGAAACGGCAAAGGCTTCTTTGGCAAACCAGCGGCGGTCTTCGAGAGTCGAGCAGGCGCCCTGCCCGGACAGCATCCGGGAAAAAGCGGGATACTGTTGCTTGGAGGCAACCACCAGCACGTCGTCGAAATTCTTCGCTGCCGCCCGGATCAGCGAGATGCCGCCGATGTCGATTTTCTCAATGATCGCCTGTTCTTCCGCAGCCGTTGCCACCGTTTCGCTGAAAGGATAGAGGTCGACAATCACCAAATCGATTTCCGGAATGGCGTATTGCCGGAGTTGTTCCCGGTCTTCCTTATTGTCCCTGCGGTTCAAGATTCCGCCGAACACTTTCGGGTGCAAGGTTTTCACGCGGCCGCCCAGGATGGAAGGATAACCGGTCAGGTCTTCGACCAGGCAGCAGGGGATGCCCAGCGATTCGATGAACGAGTGTGTCCCGCCGGTCGAATAAAATTCGACGCCTTCCTGGTGCAGTTTCGCCAAAATTTCATCCAATCCATCTTTATGGAAGACTGAAACCAATGCTTTTTTTATTTTTTTGGGGATAGACATTTTTTGTATTGTTCCGATTTTTTATTAAGGTCACAAAATTAAACATTTCCTTTGAATAAACAAACGAATTGCGAATTGAATTTTTGAATATAAATTCAAAATATCCGTTCAACTGCATTTGGATACCCCGTTTTCTTTCTTTAAATTTGCGGGCAAATCAAAAAACATAACATCCCATTGAAAGATGAAAACTCGAAAAAAGGCTGATAATCCGGCTACAAGATGGATTAAAATCAAATACCGCATCGCTTTTCTTTGCTTCCTGCCGGCGCTTGCTTCCGGGCAGTCGGGAATCAGCGAATTTTGGAATACGGTGGGCGATTCGATTGCCCGGAGCGAACCGGTGGTGCAAGACGCCGATACGCTTCAGTTGGCGAAAATGCAACAACTGCTGAAAGAGAAGCAACTCAACGAAAAAAACCTCCAGATGGAGATCGAACAACTGAAACTGACTGCCTTTGCCGCCGATTCGCTGAAATTGGCGCGGCAAAAAAGCCTTATCGATTCGCTGCGCAAGAGCGTCACCGGCGTTCCGGTGGTGGTGGAAGAGGATACGCTGTTTTACCTTTATACCAACCGGGGCGGGCTGTCGCCGGAACAGCGGGCGCTTCAGGCAGGGGAAATCATTACAAACCTGGGGAAGAAATACAGCACTGCCCCCGATTCCGTTTTTATCCTTTCGGAAGAATTTACAACCGATATTATGTATGAAAAACAGGTGGTTATCTCCCTGACGGACAAAGACGGAATCTGGATGAACCGGTCGCGCGATGAATTGGCGGCGCAGTACCGGGGAACAATCGTCGACACGCTGAAGGTATTGCAAAGCAAACACGGCTTGATGCGTTTGATCAAAAACATCTCGTTTTTCATCCTGATCCTGCTGGCGCAATACGCGCTGATCCGGCTCACCAACTACGGTTTCAGAAAGTTGCGGCTGAGAATAGACGCGATAAAAGACAAATACCTCCACCCGGTGTTTATCCGGAATTACGAGTTCCTCAGCATCGACCGGCAGGAGAAAATCCTCTTTTTCCTGCTGAATATTTTGCGGTATATCTTTATCCTCATTCAGTTAATCATATCGATACCGGTCCTGTTCAGCATTTTCCCTCAAACGGAAGACCTGGCGATCCAACTCTTTTCGTACATCCTGACGCCGGCGAAACGAATCGGCTGGAGCATTATCTATTACATCCCCAACCTGTTTGTCATTGCCATTATATGGCTTATCATTCATTACGTTATAAAAGGCATCGGCTACCTGGCGACCGAAATCGAGGTCGGGCGGTTAAAAATTTCCGGGTTTTATCAAGATTGGGCGAAGCCGACGTACAGCATCGTCCGGTTTTTGCTGTACGCATTTATGATCGTCTTGATTTACCCTTACTTACCGAGTTCAAATTCCAAAATATTCCAGGGCGTATCCGTCTTTCTGGGGCTGATCGTATCGTTCGGGTCGAGTGCGGCGATCGGGAACCTGGTGGCGGGAATGATCATCACCTACATGCGGCCGTTCCGGATCGGCGACCGGATAAAGATCAACGATGTCATCGGCAACGTGATGGAGAAGACGCCGATAGTGACCCGGATACGGACGCTGAAAAACGAAATCGTCACCATCCCCAACGCCACGGTGATCAATTCGCAGACAACGAACCTGAGCGAATCGGCAAGAACCAAGGGGCTGATTATTCATTTCGACGTTTCGTTCAGTTACGAAACGCCTTGGCGGACGGTTCACCAACTGCTGATCGACGCGGCGGAAAACACGGAGGGCGTGATGAAAACCCCGCATCCGTTTGTACTGGAAACGGCTTTCAGCGATTTCTACACGGTTTACCAGGTCAATGCCTACATCGGCGATGCGAACAAGTTGATGCAAATAACGACGGCATTGCACCAAAACATTCAGGATAAGTTCAACGAGGCGGGCATCAGTATGACGTCGTCGCACTATTACAAAACGCAGGACAGGGTTTTGCCCTGAGGCAAAACCGCTCTGTCATCCGGGGAAGGGGAACTACCAATGCTACAAGCGGCGGGCGCGGACACGGCGGCGCAGCCGCTTTTATAATTTTAAAGAGGCAAGGCATTGTATTTTCAAAGATTTTCACTACTTTTGCGCGGTTTCTTTCAATAAAGCATAGAAACCGATTTTTATACATAATTATTTTTAGAAAGCGTTAGCTTTTATTCTTGTCTTTGAAACTTAGACAATTTCAATACCTACAAGAATAAGTAAGTAAACGCTCACGTAGGAAGCGTGGGCAAACTTATTTGTAGGTACAGGTAGTCTAAGACCTCAAAGACGGATAAAGTTACAAGTCCCCGCTTCGTCATTTTAAATAGCTTCTCTCCGGGACTCAGGAAGCCCAACATTCATAATGAAACAGATAAAAAAGATATAATTCTTTCCGGCAAAGGTAAAGGCAACTTATTATTCATTATTCAAATAGTTTTCATCTCTCATGTTTATATAAGTTGAGGTTGCTTTTACCGGAGCCGGAATTTATTGCGCAAAGGGTGAATAAACAATCAATAAAAACTAAAAACAATTTTAAAAAGAGAAAGATGA
>JAIRSN010000257.1 GCA_031255425.1 Dysgonamonadaceae bacterium | reverse complement strand
TTCCAGCGTTTGCGGGCGCATTCGTTCTGCTAACGGTCGGTTTGCCATCTGTTTTTTTGTTTAATTGTGAATGGACTGTATGTCCCTGGATTGTATTATCTCAACGGTTGATAATCTCCCGGATATGATTGTCATAAAGTCTGATTTTGCAAACAAAGGTAGAAAATGTTCCCGGAAAATAAAAGGGACACGGACACACAGTGTCTTTTATATTTTAAATGGTACGGTGTATCGGCTACGCATAGGGGAACTGCTTCCTCAAAAATATATTGAATTGTTAACTGTTAATTGTTAATTGAATTGTTAAATGCCAATTGTTAATAATCTATTTACTTCTTTTTTTATCTAAAATGGCTTTCTGGGTATCCCGGAAAGCGTTTATGGAATCTACGGGGCGTTTTCCGGGTCACCCGGAAATCGTGAATGTTAACGCCGGGACGTTTTCCTGGTCTCCGGAAATCGTAAATGAGTACGCCGGGAGGTTTTCCGGGTATCCGGAAATCATGAATGTTAACGCCGGGAGGTTTTCCGGGTACCCGGAAATCGCAAATGAGTACTCCGGGAGGTTTTCCGGGTACCCGGAAATCGTGAATGTTAACGCCGGGAGGTTTTCCGGATACCCCGGAAATCGGCAGCGGCATCCCAAAACCTCATTTTCACCTAATTTTATTAACAAAACAACCTCAGTAGCCAAGCAGATATAATACCTTAACTTACCTCATTACTCATTAGGTGGTCGGAATTTCAGTGGCAAGAATAAAAACGAACGCTTTCTCAGGTAAAAAATACCTCGCAGTCACCGGATTATCCGGCTAAATCTTTATCTTTGCAAAAATCTTTTTATTAATTATTAATAAATCCCATTTTATATGATTATTGATTCTATTTCCGGATTGAAACATTACTGCCAAATGAATGAGCGGTTTGAAAAGGCTTTTGCTTTTTTGTGTTCCAACGATATTGCAAGCCTCCAAACAGGCCGCTACGAGATTGACGGCGACAATGTTTATGCGACGGTTTCGGAAAATAATTTGAAAAATACCGTAGATGCAAGGCTCGAAGTGCATGATTTGTACATTGATATTCAGGTGCCTGTTTCGGGAAGTGAAACATTCGGGTGGAAAGACCGCTCGCTCTGCGGTAAAAGCGGCGCATACGACGACAAAAAGGATATTGCCTTTTTTGAAGATAAGCCCGACTTCTATTATACGGTACATCCGCTGAATATAATCGTCTTTTTCCCCCACGATGCCCACGCGCCGCTTATCGGAGACGGCGGGAAAATAAAGAAAATCGTTATTAAAGTGAAGGTTTGAACCGCGGCTGTCCGGGTGTTCTGTTATTTCTCCGGCGTTTCAATCAGCCGTAGCCGTTTTCTTTTCCCGAACAGGTCCTTCATATTATTGAAATCTCGCTTAAATACAATGCCGAACCCTTGCGTCATTTCCGGCGTAAGGCTGTAATAGTTCCGGTAGTTGTAATGGTTAAACCCTTTGAGGCGGATCTCCCCGTTTTTAGTCAGCTTGTATTCGATGTCGAAATCGCCGACCAAAGGGATGCTGTTGCCTGTCTGGTTTTCGCCGGAATACGGATTGTTGCTGTAACCGAAATTCCCGTTGATGATCAACCGGTTGTCCAGGAGCGTGCTGGATAGCAGCAGTTCCACTTCGGTATTGGACGTATTGCCCTCGTAAAACTGGTGAAAGGCGGTCCCTATGCGAAAATTGTTGTTCAAAACACCCAGCATGTTGGATATTTGATTCGATAATGTGGAAGTGAGAAAAGAAAGGTCGTTGTTGATGCGCAAATCGCTCCGTGTATATTCGGGGGCGGTGTAAAATCGTCCCAGGACCAATAAATAAACGATTTGCCGGTTCAACATATCGTCCGTACGGATGTAACTCTTCACCTGCCGCTCCAGTTCGGCGGTGGATCCGGGCAACTCCAGATCGAATTTAATCACCGGATGTTCCAGCGGACCGGACAAAAGCAGTACGCAGTTTACGGGGATGTTGTTCCGGACGCTCAATTTGCCGACATCCGAACCCGAAGCGGATTGAAAGAACTGCTGGTCCAGATCGCCCAAATTGGCGGATACGGTATAAGCCGCTTTGATATTTAACTCGGCGGTAGACAGGTCGCCGCGCAGGGTAATCGTGCTGCCGTCTTCGATTTCAAAATTCCTGTAAAACGCCTGTTGCAAACTGAAATTATAGTTCCCCCTTTCGATCCGGTAATTGCCGATAATCCGCAACGGCGTTTTCGTGCCGTACTGTACTTGCACGGTTCCGGTGCCGGTGGCGCTGATTTTATCGCCCGTAAGCGGATCCATAATCAATTCGAGCGTGGCGTCGTTGTTGGCATTGACGAGCAGGGTCAGGTGGATGTCGGTCCCGGTATCCGGAATGCCGGACGATTGTTCCGTTCCGGATTTCGAGCGGGTACCTGCCTGGCTGTTAATGAAGTTGATAAAATTGTAATCCGCAATGTCCACTTCCTCCATAAAGTTAAACGTAAGCAGGCTGTTTTCGGTGTTATTCATGGAGATGTCTATGGAAACCAGGGCTTCCGTCCCCCGGATACTTGCCGTTCCGGTGCCGAATACCGTCCCGTAAAACGGCGGATTCGTCTGGGGCGTGGCGTTGAAAATCAAAAAGTCTTCGTACGAAACCTGGACCGAAAACTGAAAATCGGTAAACAGGTTGTGGCGCACGCTCGCATTGACAAGCGCCTTGTTCCCATCCTTATCGTAGAGCGTTGCGTTGCGGAGCGATATTTCATCCGGAGTACACCTGATCCAATCGTTGAACGTGTAGGTTGTGTTGAGGTAACTGATTCCGAAGCTGCCGTTTTCCACCCACGCATCCCCTTCGACAGTGGGTTTGTTCAGATCCCCGAACAGGTGCAACTTGCCTGTAATCAGTCCGGAAAAGCCGGGCGCTATCGGATTCAGGTACTTGCGGAGGAAAGCCGCGTTTGCATTTTGCGCGTCAAAAAAGATGGACAATTCTTCCTTTACCGGATAAATAAATCCGTCCACAAGCACCCGTGCCGTCTCGTCTTTGACCGCATTCCCTTTCATTTCGACGCCCTGTTTTTTGTCGTCCCAACGCCCCGCCAAAACCAGATTGCCGAAGACCGCATCGTTGAAAGCGAAATCGGTAATGTCCAAGTGGGTCGACAGTTGCCGGGTGTTGTACACGTCCCTCGCATTGACAAACCCGGTGGCAATCCCGCCGAAAGTCAGGGACTTGATATTGATTGATTTAAAAATATAATCCAGGTCGACATTCTCCAGCAAAACGGTCACGTTGTCGTCGATATTCCGGGAAACATTTCCTTCAATCGTGATGGACTGCCGGTTGTGATTCGCCTTGAAATTGCTAACCGTTAGCCGGTTGTCCCGGTATTCGATGTCTGCCGGCGAGAGCGTCCAGACCGAATCGTTGAAAACAAGTTCGGAAGGTTGAAAATGGAAGGAGGCGGCAAACAATTTCTTCTTTTCGGAAAAAGCCAGGCCGGACGTAAAGTCCAGTTTCCCCTTGTATTTCCGGCTTTTATTGTCGTCCCATTCGATGGCGGAATAAATCGAATCGCCCGATACCTTGACATTGGCGAAGACATTCAGCCGGTTGTTTTTCTTCTGCCGGCTGGTCCCTTTTAAGGTCACTTCGATGTAATCGTTGCCGTTGTTTATGTTCAGGTAACTTTCTTCTATGGCGGAACTTTCGTAATTCAACAAAGGAAAATACGCATCCAGCCGGAACCGGTTGCGAAAACTGTCGTATGTCCCGTTGATCCGGGATTTACCGGAGAGCGTCACCGGCAGTTCGAAAATCGACGAAAGCGCTTGCGTGTCGTTGATGGTCAGCTCAATATCCAAATGGCTGTCCTCCCCGGCAAGGGGCGTTTCCTCCGGCGCAATCAGGGACGGAAGGTAGGAGGCGATGGACTGTTTCAGCACGGATATTAAGGTCTTAATCGCGTAGTGTCCCGCTATTTTCCCGTTGATTATATCCGAATGAATGGTGATTAGCCGCTGATTTCCGGTTTCCGAAGCATTTACGGACAGGTTGCGCATCGGAAAATCGCCTTTGTCCGTAGAAAACAGGAGGTCGTGGAAAGCGATGCTTCCGGTCAGGTTGTCCGGATTATTTCCCTGCAAATCAGCCTCTACGGAGAACGACAGATTCGGATTCACATAGTTGTCCGTTAAATGCAATTTGTCTGTTTTGAGGTTGGAAACCTTCGCCGAGAAATCAAACCGGGAGTCCTCGCCCTTCGACAGGCAAAGACCTTTCACGGCGACTTGCCCGTCGGGTGTATTCACATTCAACGCCCCCTTAAAGCTGTTGGGCGTAAATTCGCCCGACAAACGGATCTGCTCGTAAGGATATGATTTATACTCAAATGGATGGATTGATGCGTCCACCTGCCCGCTGAAATGCGAGAGGTCTTCGAAGGTGGCATCCAGGTCGACTTCAAAACCAGCCGTTCCGAAAGCCGGGTTGTTCGTCAGCCTTTTCACATTTATTTCCGAAGCAGACTTGATTTTTCCTTTCAGGAAGCCGGTTTTTTCTTTCCCGAAACGAACCTCGGCACGCAAGCCGCCCGCCTCTGTTGAGAGGTTAACAAATGCTTTCAAATCATTGAGATAACCGGATATTTCGCCGTTCAGGGAAACCGCCCCCAGGCGTTCGGCAGGCGGGGGCAACCGGACCTGCCCGGGACTGAAATTGTGTGCCATCGCCCGGATTCCTTCGGCGGAGAGGCGCATGTTTTTGATATTCCCGTTCACATATATACCGGCGAAAGACGGTTGGTTCAGGTGGCGGATGTCGGCGTTGAGTTCGAGGAACAGTTCTTTTTTCTTCTTCAGGGTCAAACCGGTCAGGCGGACATCGCCGAGTGTTCCGGACACCATTCCTTTGACTTCCAGCTTGTCCCGATAATAAGAAAACGCCGGAACAAACGGGCTGACGTCTTTCGGACAAACGAGCGAAGGCGTTACCTGAAGCGCAAACCGTATGTTGCCGGTCCGGTTTTCGTCCGG
This sequence comes from Dysgonamonadaceae bacterium, assembly GCA_031255425.1. Taxonomy (GTDB): domain Bacteria; phylum Bacteroidota; class Bacteroidia; order Bacteroidales; family Azobacteroidaceae; genus Azobacteroides. The sequence goes on along the minus strand of JAIRSN010000257.1, from coordinate 1,848 downwards.
TTTGATTGAATCGTAAGCGAGGCTTATTTTTTTTAAATTCAATTCGGAATGAGGCAGTTCCAGCCGCAATTGTTCGATTTGCGCTTCTCCGGAACGAGCCGCCAGGTCGAACGCCAGATTCTTCACCTGAAAGCCGGACTTTTCGTTAAAACTCAATCGCTTAACATTCGCAAAGACCGTGTTTCCTTCCAGTTCGTCGAGTTTGATCCGGGCGGTAATATTGCTTACATGAATATCACCGGGGTTGAATTTCCCCGGCGAGGCGTCTTTATTTTTCACGCGGTACGAAAATTCCCCGTTGCCTAAGGACAAATTCCCGATGCTCAACCGGATGGACGAATCGTCTTTTTCCGCTTTCCCCGCAAACGCATCCAGAAAGGGTTGGATGTTCAGCGGCGATTTTTCCGTTTCCCGGCTTAAACGAAGATCGAACGTATAGAGATGCAAGGAGGTGAAGTAAAATTCTTTTTGCAGGAGCGGAATCAGGTCAAAATCGGCGATGATTCGTTTGGCGGTCAGCAGTGTATCTCCGCATTGGTCTTCCAGGTAGACGTTTCTGAGCGCCAGTTTATTGAGAAAATAGAGGTCGACCTGTTGGATTTCGACTTTCGCACCTGTTTTTTTCTCCAGGTATTCGGTGGCGATTCGGGATACTTTCTGTTGAAAATAAGGCGTTTGCAACAGTGCCAGGGGAATTATATAGAATAATCCCACCCCCATAAGAACAGTCCATGCTATGTTTTTGAGCGGCTTCATCGTGAAATTTCCGCAAAGCTATTAAAAAATTTACTGTTTTCGTAGCAGATTTGGAAATATTTTATTCCTTCAACGGGCGGGCTGAGCCGCCTGCCTCCCAAAAATACAAAAGCGGCTGCGCCGGCGGACACGGGCGGAGACGTAAATACAGTTGGAAAGTTACTTAATTCGGTTTAAAAGTGACTTGCGCGTTGCGGCGAAACCATGAATTCGGTTTAAAAGTGACTTGCGCACTGCGGCGAAAACGTAAATTCCGTTCCCGCGAATGAAGTTTGTTTTTTCTGTATTCTCATTTTATTGTTTTTTTATTTATTCCTGCGGGGAATTGGTTTTCCCCACAGGATAATGAATATTTGTTTTAACTATGGATGGCAGGATTGATGTCCCCCGATCCTGCGCGCTTTTAAATGCAGGGGACGGCTGCCGGGGTTAATTTATTGTGTCGAAGAAGGGTTGAAAGGATCAATTATTTTTCTTGCAACGTACAGAGAGTAACCGTCCCCTTCCTTCGGTATTTCTCGTAACGGTCTCTGACCCTAAGTATAAGTAGCGCATCCACGCCCTTACTGTTTCCCACTTCGTTTCGCCTGAGCTGCTACTCCAGAAGTCCGCGGTCCTAAAGAAACTGTAGCTATTCCCGCCGTTCACGTAGCCGACGGGATAAGTGCTGAAGCCACCTTCTTCAGCAGGCTTACTGGCGCCGTATGGCTCTTCTGGGTATTCTACCAGGGGGTGTTTCATCTTTTCGCCATGCGCCCCACGGTAGCCGGCTGTCGTTCGGAGGTTTGTCCCGTTATCGTCCGGCCAAGGTGTCGGACCGATTGACGAATAGACGCCCGCGGCGCTTAGGGCAATCTCCCCTTCCAGATCATTCCATTCCGCATCGCTCGGCAAATGCCAGCCTGCGGGGCAGATACCTTTAACATTCCCTGTCGGACCGCCTCTACTGCCCTCTACCTCTCTATAGTCAATGTCTCCCGGATTTGCATATTCGCCGTCGCCGTCGCCCATATTAACAGCCGCCGCCCAATTATAAAATACACCCATCTTCCGGAGGTCTTCTGAACCTTCCCAAGCAGCTTTAATCTCATC
>JAIRSN010000239.1 GCA_031255425.1 Dysgonamonadaceae bacterium | reverse complement strand
CGGCGTTAAAAACGGATTACTGTTTGAGCGAAGCGAGTTGTAATCCGTTTAGCCGGCAAATCGAAGCGGTCCGCCAAGAAGTCAAGCCTTGATTTTTTTGTTTCTTTTTGCATCACGGCAAAAAGAAAAATCCGGCGAGCCGGAGGCGGCGCCTGAAAGAAAATACACCGTACCCCTTTAAAATACAAAAGCGGCTGCGTGTCCGCAGCCGCTTTTTATCCGCAGCAGTGTCTAAAATATCGCGCGTTCCGCAAAATACGCCCCACAACCGGATAAATACCCCACGACAGCCAGCCCCGATATTTTCTTCAGGTACCAGATAAAATCGATTTTCTCCATACCCATCACCGCCACGCCTGCCGCCGAACCGATGATCAGGATGCTTCCACCCGTGCCGGCAGCGTATGCCAGAAATTCCCAGAAGTAATGATCCATCGGGAAATGATACATGCCCATCGCGCCCGCCACCAGCGGCACATTGTCCACGATAGAAGAAAGGAAGCCGATGATCACCGTGATCAGGTAATACTTGTTCGGTTCCTCCAGCGGAAGCCGGTCTAAGGAAGCAGACAGCACACCCAGGTGGCCGCAGGTTTGCAAAGCATTCACCGCCATCAGGATACCCAGGAAGAAAAGGATGCTGGACGTATCGATCCGCCTCAGGATATTATTCACCGACAACCAGTTGTAATCGCTTTCCGAACGCCTCTTGTGCATCAGCCCGGTGACGATCCACAGGACGCTCAGCCCGCCCAGCATGCCCAGATAAGGCGGCAGGTGGGTGATCGTCTTGAAGACAGGCACAAACAGCAAAGCGCTCACGCCCAGTATCAGAACCAGGTAGCGTTCGCTTTTCAGCAGTTCGATCTTGTGACTGCTCGTCTTGTGAAGCGCCGGGCGAGTGACATTCCCCTTCACCGAAAAAGACAGGATAAGCAAGGGCACAATAATCGAAACCAAACTCGGGAAAAGCGTAGCCGCAATCACGTTCGTAGCGCTGATCTGCCCGCCGATCCACAGCATGATGGTCGTCACATCGCCGATGGGCGACCAGGCTCCGCCGGCATTGGCAGCCAGAATCACCATCCCGGCAAAAAACCACCGGTCCTTCTTGTCGCCGATCAGCTTCCGCAACAAGGCGACCATCACAATGGAAGTCGTCAGGTTGTCGAGAACCGCCGACATAAAGAACGTCAGTATACTGATCAACCACAAAAGAGTCACCTTCCGCGTCGATTTGATCTTGTCGGTGATGATACCGAAGCCCTCGTGGATGTCGATAATTTCGACAATCGTCATCGCACCCATTAAAAAGAAAAGAATTTCGGAGACCTCGCCCAGGTGTTCGATCAGCCGGTTGTGCGTCAGCCAGGAGAGGAAAGTGGCATCGGGATGCTGTTGGAGATAATCCTGGAAGGTGGCGTAGGCAGGAAAAGAAGCCGGATCGCCCGAAATGAAAAGCACCCACATCAAGGTGCCGAGAAGTAACGCCGTTGCCGCTTTGTTGATATGCAACGGATGTTCCAACGCAATACACAGGTAGCCTATTGCGAAAACTGCAATCATTAATAGAAACATAGTGAGAATTTATAAGAGTTTACCATAAAATTTTAACGGCGCAAAGATACGAATAGTTTTACATAAAAAAGTTATCTTTGCAACGATAACCCCGCCGGCAAACGTACTGCGCTGCCGGATTTATATATTTTTAGGTATAATTATTACAAAATGAAAACGAGAATCGTTGAAACTCCTTTGATGAAACAATATATCGAGATGAAATCCCAGCATCCCGACGCCATCCTGCTGTTCCGGGTGGGCGACTTTTACGAGACCTTTTCGGACGACGCCATCGTTGCTTCCGAGGTGTTGGGAATCACGTTGACGCGCCGGGCAAACGGCGCCGCCCGCTATGTGGAACTTGCCGGGTTTCCCCACCACGCGTTGGATGTGTACCTGCCCAAACTGATCCGGGCGAAGAAACGAGTCGCCATCTGCGACCAGTTGGAAGATCCCAAAATGACTAAGAAGTTAGTCAAGCGCGGAATCACCGAGCTGGTAACGCCCGGCGTTTCGATCAACGACCAGGTATTGAATCACAAAGAAAACAACTTCCTGGCCGCCCTTCATTCCCATAAAAACGGGTGCGGAATCGCGTTTTTCGATATTTCTACGGGCGAATTCCTGGTCGCCGAAGGTCCCGCTAACTACATGGACAAGTTGCTCCACAATTTTATGCCGAAGGAAATCCTGCTGGAACGGCGCCACCGGCGATGGTTCGACGAAACATTCGGCGGCAAATGGCTCACGTTCGAAATGGACGACTGGATTTTCACGGAAGATACGGCAAGGGAACGCCTCCTGAAGCAGTTTCAGACCGAAAGCCTGAAAGGATTCGGCATCCAGCACCTGGTGCAGGGAATCGTTGCCGCCGGCGCCATCCTGCATTACCTGGACCTGACCCAGCATACGCAACCGAACCACATTACCACGATTGCCCGGATCGAAGAAGACCGCTTCGTGCGGCTGGACAGGTTCACCGTCCGCAGCCTGGAGTTGCTGGAGACGATGAACGAGGGCGGCAAAACCCTCCTCGATGTGCTGGACAAAACCATTACGCCGATGGGCGCGCGCCTGCTGAAACGCTGGATCGTCTTTCCCCTGAAAGCGCCCCAACCGATTGAAGACCGCCTGTCGGTGGTGGCGTACCTGACCCGGGACGCGGAGGTGCGCGCCGGGCTGGAGCAGTCGCTCAACACGGTCGGCGACCTCGAACGGATTATCTCCAAAGCCGCCGTCGGGCGGGTCAATCCGAGGGAAGTGGCGCAGTTGAAGGAAGCGCTGAACGCCCTCGTTCCCATCCGGAAAGCGTGTGTGGAATCCGGCGAACCCTGCCTGAAAAGCATCGGCGAACAGTTAGACCCCTGCACCGCCATCCGGGACCGGATCCAGCAGGAGTTGACCCCCGACCCGCCCCTGCTGCTGAGCAAAGGGCACGTCATCGCCCAGGGCGTCGATGCCGAGCTGGACGAACTGCGGCAAATCTCCGCAGACGGGAAGAAATACCTGCTCCGGATCCAGCAGCGCGAAATAGAAAAAACCGGCATTGCCTCGCTCAAAATCAGTTACAACAATGTGTTCGGCTACTATATCGAAGTCCGCAACACCTACAAAGACAAGGTGCCGCCCGGCTGGATCCGCAAGCAGACGCTGGTAGGAGCGGAACGGTATATTACGGAAGAACTCAAGGCATACGAGGAAAAAATCCTGGGCGCGGAGGACAAAATACTGGCGCTGGAAATGCAGCGGTTCAACGACCTGGTCGCCGGGCTGTCCCGGTTTATCGTCCCCATCCAGGCAGACGCCGCGCTGGTTGCGCAGATCGACTGCCTGCTCTCCTTTTCGAAGGTGGCGAAGCACAACAAGTACGTGCGCCCGCAAATCAACGGCGGCAACGCGATCGACATCAAAAACGGGCGCCATCCGGTGATTGAAACCCAGCTTCCGCCGGGCGAACCCTATATCCCCAACGATGTTTACTTAGACGACCAGGCCCAGCAAATCATCATGATTACCGGACCCAACATGGCAGGAAAGTCCGCCCTGCTGCGCCAGACGGCGCTGATTACGCTGATGGCGCAAATCGGGTCGTTCGTTCCCGCCCGGTCTGCCCACATCGGATGGGTCGACAAAATATTTACCCGCGTGGGCGCCAGCGACAATATTTCTTTGGGCGAATCCACTTTTATGGTGGAAATGAACGAGGCGGCAGACATTCTGAACAACCTCTCCGAACGGAGTTTAATCCTGTTCGACGAGTTGGGGCGCGGCACCTCCACCTACGACGGTATTTCCATTGCCTGGGCGATTGTCGAACACATCCACGAGCATCCGCGCGGACGTGCCAAGACCCTTTTTGCCACGCATTACCACGAACTGAACGAGATGGAAAAATCGTTCCGGCGGATCAAAAACTACCACATCTCCGTCAAAGAGCAGGACAATAAGATTATCTTCCTGAGAAAGCTGGCAAAAGGCGGAAGCGAACACAGTTTCGGCATCCACGTGGCGAAGCTGGCAGGCATGCCCCCCAGCATTGTCAAGCGGGGAAACGAAATCCTGTCCGAGCTGGAGAGCGGGAACCGCAAGAACCGGATTACCAAAAACATGCACCAGGTGTCGACCCAGCGGGAAGGCTACCAGATGAGCCTGTTCCAGTTGGCAGACCCCGTGCTGGCGGACATCCGGGACGAACTGAAAGATTTAGACATCAACACCTTGACCCCGCTCGAAGCGCTCAACAAACTGAGCGAAATCCAACGAATCGCAGGAGAAGCATAGCATGGGCGGGGAAACACTCAAACAGCAAACCGCCAACGGCCTTTTCTGGGGCGGCATCAGCAACGGCGTGCAACAGCTTGCCGGCGCCGTGTTCGGCATCTTTCTGGCGCGCATCCTCGATCCGGACGACTACGGACTGGTCGGGATGCTGGCTATTTTCAGCGGCATCGCCTCCATCCTTATCAACAGCGGCTTTTCGGTCGCCCTGACAAACAAACCGGACGCCTCGCACGACGACTACAACGCCGTTTTCTGGTTCACCTTCTTTGCCGGGCTGCTGCTTTACGTCCTGCTTTTTTTCAGCGCCCCGTGGATCGCCCGTTTTTACGGCCGCCCCGAACTCACCGCCCTCTCACGGGTCTTGTTTGCCGGCTTCTTTTTCGGCGGCGTGTCGACTGTTTTTCACACCATTTTATTTAAAAACATGCAGGTAAAACGGCAAGCCGGCATCGACATCGTTTCGTTCCTCGTTGCTTGCAGCATCGGCATAACGATGGCGCTCAACGGATTTGCCTACTGGTCGCTGGCGGTCCAGACGCTGGTTTACATCCTGTTGATGTTTCTCCTGCGGTTCCTCCTTGTTCCCTGGAAACCCACATGCCGCATCCGGTTTTCCCCTCTGCGTCCGCTGTTGTCGTTCAGTTTCAAGCTGTTTCTTACGCAAATCTTCATGCAGCTCAATACGCACCTGTTTTCGGTCCTGCTGGGACGCTTTTACAACGCCGCCCAGGTGGGGCACTATTCGCAGGGGCAAAAATGGATGCTGATGGGCAACTCGATGATCAACGGCACACTGGTTTCCGTCGCGCAACCGGTTTTGGTACGGACGAGCGACGATAAACCGCGGCAAGTCGCCGTGATGCGCAAGCTGATCCGGTTCGGCGCCTTCCTGTCCTTCCCCCTGATGTTGGGATTAGCCTTTGTCGGGAAAGAATTTATCCTCGTTGCGATAGGCGAAAAATGGCTGCCCGCCGTCCCCTTCCTGCAACTGTTTTGCATCTGGGGAGCGCTGGGTTTTCTCTGGACGCTGTTTGTGAACCTGATCAACGTACACGGGAAATCAAACCTGTATCTGTATGTCAACCTGGCGGTTGGGCTGGTGCAACTGCTCGTCGTCGCCGTTTTGTACCCGAAAGGCGTATTTCCGATGGTCGCCGGGTACCTGTCCGTATCCATCGCCGGACTGTTGGTTTGGCAATATTTCGTCCGGCAACTGATCGGCCTGCGGCTGGCGGACATCCTGAAAGACCTTCTACCCTACTTACTTACGACCATCGCCTGTTTTTTCGTAGCCGGATTGGTTGCGCAAGCAGTCCGCAACGTGTACGCCCTGCTTGCGGTCAAAATCCTCGTTTCGGCGATCCTTTATATCGTTGTGATGAAAGTGAGCCGCTCGGTCATTTTCGGGGAAAGTGTTGAATTTTTATTCGGCCGGCTGAGAAAAAAGAACGGGAAATGATTTTTGGGGGTATTTATGAGACCCTAAAGTCGTTTGCGCGGGCTGTACAACTTAAGAATGAAGTTTGTTTTTCCTGTATTGTCATTTTTTTTATTTGCTCCTGCGGGGAAAACCAATTCCCCGCAGGATAATAAATGTTTGTTTTAACTATGGGTGGCAGGTTTGATGTCCCCGATCCTGCACGCTTTTAAATGCGGGAGACTGCTGCCGTCCCAGACATAAAGGCCCGGACCGTTCAAAACGCTTGCGGTATTGTAAACAACCATACCGCGGGCAGCGGGTGCCGGTTCGCCGGTAACACTGCTTCCCAAAACAAACGCGCTCGCGTCGTCACTTAATTCCACATTCGGTAATAACAGTCCCAAGTTCTGTCTGCCTGGAGCCGCAACATTTCCCCGATTCGCC
>JAIRSN010000116.1 GCA_031255425.1 Dysgonamonadaceae bacterium | reverse complement strand
AAAAGTAACTTTCGGGAACTCCCGAAAGTATGAATCAAGTTTAAAAGTAACTTTCGGGAACTCCCGAAAGTATGAATCAAGTTTAAAAGTAACTTTCGGGAACTCCCGAAAGTATGAATCAGGTTTAAAAGTAGTTTTCGGGAACTCCCGGCGGCACAGCCGTTTTTGTATTTTGGGGAAGCAACTCCCCCTATGCCGCAACCGCTTTTATAATTTTAATGAGGTAATGAGGTTGGGATATGGGAATAAATGTCTTTGTGGCTACTGTGGTTGTTTTGTTGATAAAATTAGGTGGAAATAAGGTTTTTAGGGACTGCGTTCCTCCTATGCCGTAGCCAATCAGATATGCCGTGCCTCCCAAAATTATAAAAGCGGCTGAGCCGCCTCCGCCGGTTATAACCGGTCGCTTTTGGATGCGTCGAGGCGCAAAAAAACAAACAAAAGGATTGTGAACGCCCACAGAGAAGAGCCTCCGTAACTGAAAAAAGGCAACGGAATCCCGATAACGGGTGTAATGCCGATGACCATCCCGACATTGATCGCCAGGTGAAAAAAGATGACACAAGCAACCGAATAACCATATACCCGGTAAAATACGCTCTTTTGCCTTTCTGCCAGATAAATCAAGCGCAATATCAATACCAGGAACAGGATCAATACCGCGACCGATCCGACAAATCCCTTTTCTTCTCCAATCGTGCAGAATATAAAATCGGTGTCCTGTTCGGGGACGTATTTCAACTTGGTTTGCGTGCCATTTAGATACCCTTTCCCGGTTACGCCCCCCGAACCTATCGCTATCTTGGACTGATTCACATTGTATCCGGCGCCGCTCGGATCGTCGATAACGCCCAACGCAACCTGAATCCGGGTCCGTTGATGCGGTTCCAGGATATTATCGAAAACATAATCGACCGAGTATAAAAAACCGGCTGAACACAAAGCAAATACGCATATCCACAAATAAGTGGATGCCCTGTATTTTGCAAATAAAAACAAGAGATAAAACAGGATGCAAATAATTACCGCCAAAACGACCCAGCACAGATTAAAAGGGATTATTTTGAACGCAATGCCGGCAAGAATGCTTACGCCGGCAATTCCATATAACAGGTATTTCACGTGATGCCTCCCTTTTGCGTAATTAAGCAACAACCCCAAAATGAAAACCACTATCAGGCTAAGAATCAGGAATTGATCCAAAGGCGTTTCCGCATTCAGCATATCGGAAGAAAAACGAATGGCAAGGACGAAAAACAAAATAGCCGCAAAGCCGGAAAACAAAATGACGCCCGGCAGCCCTTCCCTGTACAAGACCAGAAAGAATGTCAAAAAGACCAGTGCCGAACCGGTTTCCCGCTGCAAAAAGATCAACAGGATCGGTAAAAGGATCAATGCCAGAAGGGTCGCCATATTCCGGACCGTCAACAGTTCGAACTTATAGGCGCTCATCACTTTGGCGATGATTAACGCGGTGGCAAACTTGGCAAACTCCGCCGGCTGGATCCGCACCGGACCCAATACCAGCCATGAACGCGATCCTTTTATGTCGGGCGCAATGAAAATGGTGACCACCAGCAGCAATATGACAAAAATATAAATCCAGACGGCAAATACTTCATACCATTCACTTTCTATCATCAACAAAGAAAAACCGATAAGGACGGACGAAAAAATCCAAATCATCTGCATCCCCGCCCTGCCCGACAAGTCCGCCATACTCGTATGATCGTAGTCGTAGGTGGCGGCATAAATGCTGAACCACCCGGCAACGACCAGCAGAACGTAAATCATTATCGTCCACCAGTCAATCGTATCCCATATACTAATTTTTCTGTATGACACTGCGCAATATTGTTGTGTTTTTCAAACTGTTTTCAATCCATTTATCCCTGTCGGAAATCTCCCTTTTGAGGTATTTCTCAATCATCAACCGTCCCATAGGCACGGCATAAGTCGCGCCGAAGCCGCCATTCTCGACGAAAACAACCATCGCTACCTCCGGGTCTTCCATCGGAGCAAATGCCATAAAAATAGAATGGTCTTTCCCGCTGTTTTGCGCCGTTCCCGTCTTGCCGCAAACCGCAATGTCCGGAAGATTAGCTCCCCGGCAGGTTCCATTGGTCACCGCCAGGCGCATCCCTTCTGCCACCGGGTTGTAATGCACGGGGTCAATTCCGGTGAAATGCGGCCGGGTATACAAACTGTCCAACGAGGTATCTTTGATTTTTTTCACTACATGAGGCGTATAGAAAAAGCCTTTGTTCGCGATTGTTGCCGCCAGGTTGCAGATCTGGATGGGCGAAAGGGAAACTTCTCCCTGACCGATGGCGATCGAAATCACGGTCAAAGGATTCCACCTGCCCCGGTACAGCTTATCGTAAAACGCACTGTTCGGAATTGTCCCTCTCTTTTCCCCCGGCAGGTCGACGCCCAGGGGATAGCCGAAACCCTGCGACACCATATAATCCCGCCATTTGTCCAACGCAGCCTGAATCGTGCCGTACTTCCTGTTTTCCAGCATCGCCTTTAATCCCCAGCAAAAGTAGGAATTGCAACTCGTGCCTATCGCTGAAACCAGCGCCAGCGGCGAACCGTGTCCGTGGCAAGCCGGGCGCCCTCCGCCGGGCGGGAAGCCGCCGTAACAGGTATATGCCGTGTTTTCGGAGATAATATTTTCCTGCAAGAACGTCAGCCCCTGCGCCGTCTTGAATGTAGACCCCGGAGGATATGTTCCGTTCAGCGCCCTGTTTAACAAGGGAGTATATGGATTTTTCGCCAATTCAAGGAAGGCTTCGCTGAACTGCCGTCCCACCAACACAGACGGGTCATACGTGGGCGAAGACACCATGCAAAGGATTTCGCCGGTCTTGGGTTCAATCATGATGATGGTTCCCAACTTGTTGCGCATCAATTCTTCTCCGTATGCCTGCAACTCAATATCAATCGAAAGCGTCAAATCTTTCCCGGAAACGGAGGCGACATCGTAGATGCCGTCTTCATACTTCCCTTTGATGCGTCCGTGTGCGTCGCGCAAAAGGATTTCGACGCCTTTTTCTCCCCGCAGGTATTTTTCATAGGAGCGTTCGACCCCCGTTTTGCCAATGTAATCGCCCCGTTTGTAGTACGTATCCTCCGCAATATTATTCTTGTCGGCTTCGGCAATGTAACCCAATACATGCGCCGCATGGGGATAACTGTATTCGCGTACCGTCCGGTTCTGGATATAGAATCCCGGAAATTTGTAAATGGATTCCTGCAAGATGCCGTACTCTTTATTTCCCAATTGATTCAAAAACATTTGCGGAGTATAAGACGAGTAACCCGGATTTTGTTTCGGGTCTTTGATGCTTGCCAGCCGCTTCCTGAAATCTTCTATTTTAATGTTGACCGCTTTGCAGAAGGCCAGGGTGTCGAAAGCGGACGTCTCCCGCATCACAACCATCACGTCGTAAGCCGGCTGATTATAAACCAGCAGGTTTTCATTCCGGTCGTACATCACGCCGCGGGAAGGGTATTGCGTCCTGTTCAAAAAAGCATTGCTGTCCGCCCAGTTTTTGTACTCGGGATTAAGCACCTGCAAGTTGAAAAGCTGTACGATATAAATGACGACAACAATACAGATAAATGCGACCAAAAAAATTCTGCGGGTAGCCGGATTGAATTTCTCCATATCTATTTTTTTGAGATGCCCGATTGGATACTTTCAAAGGCACAGATAAGCAACAGGGTGAGGATAAAACTGCCCGCGATGCGGAAAGTAAGCGTCAACGGATCGAACAGCGAAAGGGATTCGACCGTAAACAGCATCACCATAAACGTGAACGTCATCGCAATGGCATAGCGCAGGAACAGCGCCTGCCCGAAAGAAGAGAAAGACGGTATAAAGGATTCGAATATGTCCCTCGGAGCAAACAGCCGCAAATAATAATGCCGCATAAATCCGGTGACAAGGCAGGCCAACATATTCAAACCCAAAGTGTATTCAAACAAATCGACACACAGACCGATCAGGGCGGAAAGAATCACCACCACGTTCCGGTTCATATCGCCCGGCAGCTTTACGATAAAGTAAATATAAAGCATAGGCGTAGCGTATCTCAAAAGATGAATCTTATTGAATAACCATACTTGTAAAAATACAAGCAGGATAAATAGAAATATTTGCCTGATTCCCGAACTTGACATTATTGTATCACTTCTTTTTGTAATTTCTTTTGCTCTTGCTGGTAGCTGTTCTTCACAATCATCACGCCGTTCAGGGTATAAAAATCCGTAAACAACGCTATTTTCACGGAGTTGTAATTATCGTCCTTCTGCTTTTGAGAAGCAACAATCACCCCGACCGGCAAGCCTTCCGGGAAAATCGTGGAATAGCCGCTGGTCACGATCGTATCTCCTACTTCGAAGTCCACGTGCCGGGGGAGTTCCGTCAGGTAGGTGTACCGGGCATCTTTCCCGTCCCAGACCAAGGGACCGTAGTAGTTGCTGTGCTTTACTTTACAGCTCAAATGAAACTTGGGATTCAAGACCGGTATAACGACGGAATGATGAGCGGAGGTTGCCATCACGACGCCGACCACGCCATTGGCGGACAAGACGCCCATATCGGCTTCGATTCCGTCTTCCGCTCCCCGGTTGAGCGTGATGTAATTCTCTACGCCCGAAATATTCTTGTTAACTATCCGCGCCTGAATAAATTGATAAATCAAAACGCGAAGCGAATCAACTTCGAGGCTTCCCGTTTGAACCGAATCGGCTTTCATCTCCAGCAGTTGTTGATAGGCATAGACTTCCGTTTCCAGTTCCGCTATTTTTTTCAACAGGCCGGCATTGATGGTATTCAAATTCATATACGACTGGAAGCCGCTGGTCACAGCATACACCTTCCCCGTGATGTCTTGAGCCACCAATAAAAATTTACTTCGCTGGAACTGGTTGTTTTTCACAATCAACCATACAGAGAAAGACAGTAATATCAGAAAAAGCAGCCAATGAACATTTTTAAGAATGAAATTGAATAAATTTTTCAAATTACCGTATTAAGAATTTAAATTTGTTGATATTCTTTAATGCGATGCCGGTACCTTTTGCTACCGCGTGAAGAGGATCTTCCGCTATGTGAAACGGAATATTGATTTTGTCCTGCAAACGTTTGTCCAAACCTTTCAGGAGAGCGCCGCCGCCGGCAAGGTAAATCCCGTTGCGTACAATATCGGCGTACAGTTCGGGAGGCGTATTTTCCAGTGCGCTCAAGACAGCCATTTCGATCTTGGAAACCGACTTGTCCAGGCAGTGTGCAATCTCCTGGTAGGAGACCGGCACCTCCATCGGCAAAGCGGTCATCCGGTTCGGCCCGAAGACGATGTAATCTTCCGGGGGATCTTCGAGGTTCACCAGGGCGGAACCCACGTTGATTTTAATCAGTTCGGCGGTCCGTTCACCCACTTTCATATTGTGCTGGCGCCCCATGTATTCGAGGATGTCGGCTGTCAGGTCGTCGCCGGCGATCCGGATGGATTTGTTGGAGACAATTCCGCCCAGCGATATAATGGCAATTTCGGTTGTGCCGCCGCCGATGTCGACAATCATATTTCCTTCCGGCGCTTCCACGTCCAGGCCGATGCCGATAGCGGCAGCCATCGGTTCGTAGATCAT
>JAIRSN010000197.1 GCA_031255425.1 Dysgonamonadaceae bacterium | reverse complement strand
GATTCTTTTCCTTTTGTTTGCAGGCAAATGTACAATTTTCCCCCCAATCGTCCAAATCGTTGTTTAGCGGCTGCACCATTTGCCCCTCCCGTTTCCCATCTGGCAATTTATTACTATTTTTGCAGCAAATTCTAACAATTAAACAGATGAATGAACAGATCAAACAAATTGCAGAACGATTGAAAGGGCTTCGGGAGTCGCTGGACCTCTCCCGGGCGGAGATGGCGCGGGAAACCGGCAAGTCCGAACGGGAAGTCTCTTTGTACGAGTCGGGGACGACGGATATTCCGATGAGTTATCTCTTTGATGTGGCGAATCAATTCCGCCTGGACACTTCTACGCTTATCTCCGGATACGAACCCCGGATGAATGTTTATTTCCTCACCCGTTGCGGGAAAGGGTCGTCGGTGGAGCGGACGAAAGCCTACAAGTACCAGGCGCTTGCCAGCGGGTACAAGCATCCCAAAGCCGAACCGTTTGAGGTGACGGTGGAGCCGGACGACAGGCCGCTTTACCTGAATACGCACAAGGGACAGGAGTTTAACTACGTGCTGGAAGGCTGCCTGCAACTCCGGATCAATGAGAAGGACCTGGTCCTGCATCCGGGCGACAGCATCTATTTCGATTCCTCCTACCCGCACGGGATGAAAGCATTGAACGGTAAACCGGTTAAGTTTTTAGCCATAATCATATAACGGATGATCGCAAAATACATTAATCAGGCAACTTTTGAGAACCAGGAAGATTTCAGGGCGAACTTTCACCTGAACATCCCCTCCCGGTTTAATTTCGCATACGATGTGGTAGACGAATGGGCGCGGACAAACCCCGGCAAGAGAGCCTTGTGCTGGGTGAACGACCGGGGCGAACACCTTGATTTTACGTTCCGGGAGATCCGGGAGAAAAGCGATGCGGCAGCGTCTTACTTCCGGGCGTTGGGCATCCGGAAAGGCGACAAGGTGATGCTGATCCTCAAGCGGCGGTACTGGTACTGGTTTGCCATTCTGGGACTGCACAAGATCGGAGCGGTGGCGATACCGGCAACGCATCTGCTGACAAAGAAAGACATTGTTTACCGTTGCAACGCGGCAGGCATCAAGGCCCTTGTGACGGTGGGCGAAGAAGCGATTGTTTCGCAGGTAGAAAAAGCCTCGCCCGAATGTCTCACGCTGGCATACAAGATAACCGTCGGGCCGGACGTTCCCGCCGGCTGGTCGGACTTCCGGAAAGGGCTGGCGGAAGCGCCGCCTTTCCGCCCGCCCGAAAACCCCAACAGCAACGACGACCCGATGCTGCTGTATTTCACTTCGGGAACCACCGGGCAACCCAAGATGGTGGTACACAACTTTGTCTATCCCCTGGGACATATCATCACCTCCTCCTACTGGCAGAACCTGAACGAGGACAGCCTGCACCTGACGCTGGCAGACACCGGCTGGGCAAAGGCGGCATGGGGCAAGCTGTACGGGCAATGGCTGGCGGGCGCCTGTATCTTCGTGTACGACCACGAGAAGTTTACGCCGGCAGACCTCTTGCAGGTGATACAGGATTACCGGGTGACGTCGTTCTGCGCGCCTCCCACGGTTTTCCGCTTCCTGATCCGGGAAGACCTCACGCGCTACGACCTGTCTGCCCTGTCCTATTGCAGCATTGCGGGGGAACCCCTGAATCCCTCGGTGTATCAAACTTTTCTGGAAGCAACCGGCATTGAGTTGCGGGAGGGATTCGGTCAGACGGAGACCACCGTCACCATCGCCACTTTCCCCTGGATGAAACCCAAGCCGGGTTCGATGGGGATGCCGAGTCCCGCCTACGATATGGACCTGCTGACCCCCGACGGCAGGAGTTGCGAGGACGGGGAACAGGGCGAAATCGTCTTCCGTACCCGCCGCCTGATGCCCGCCGGACTGTTTATGGGATACTATTGCGACCCGGAATTGACCGCCCATGTGTACCGCGACCAGGTTTACCACACCGGCGACATCGCCTGGCGCGACGAAGACGGATACTACTGGTTTGTCGGGCGGAACGACGACGTCATCAAGAGTTCCGGCTACCGCATCGGGCCGTTCGAGGTGGAGAGCGCCCTGATGACCCACCCCGCGGTGGTGGAATGTGCCATCACCGGCGAACCCGACGAGGTGCGCGGGCAGGTGGTGAAAGCGACCATTGTCCTTGCCGCAAGCTACCGGGAAAGCGCGGGGCCGGAGCTGGTGAAAGAAATCCAGGACCATGTGAAAAAAGCCACCGCGCCCTACAAGTATCCGCGAATCATTGAGTTTGTAGACGAATTACCCAAAACAATCAGCGGGAAAATCCGGCGGGTAGCGATCCGGAAATCATCCCCCAAAAAATAAAACCAAATGAAACATCCAATTGTATTGATTACCGGTTCGACGGGCGGAATAGGCGAAGCCTGTGCCTGGAAGTTCGCTTCGGAAGGCTACCGCCTGATCCTGAACGGACGGAACCGCGAACGGCTCGACGCGCTCCGGAACCGGTTGACCGCCGCGTTCGGCGTGGAAGTCCTGCCCCTCCTCTTCGATGTGCGGGACCGTCCGGCGGCGGAAGAAGCGGTCGGCGCCCTTCCCCCCGAATGGCAGGCGGTCGACATCCTTGTCAACAATGCCGGACTGGTGCTGGGAACGGAGAAAGAGTTTGACGTCTGCCTCGACGAATCCGACATTGTCATCGACACGAATATCAAAGGATTATTGACGATGACGCGCCTGCTGGTTCCCGGAATGATCGAACGGCAGAAAGGGCATATCATCAACCTCGGTTCCATTGCGGGCGACGCCGCCTATCCGGGCGGGAGCGTCTATTGCGCCACGAAAGCGGCGGTCAAAGCCCTGTCGGACGGACTCCGGATCGACCTGGTAGACACGCCCCTGCGCGTCACCAACATCAAGCCGGGCATGGTCGAAACGCATTTCAGCCTTACCCGCTTCCGCGGAGACAAAGCAAAAGCCGGCGCCGTCTACCGGGGGCTTCAACCCCTGACCGCAAAAGACATAGCCGAAACCATTTACTTTGCGGCGGCTGCGCCGGCTCATGTTCAGATTGCCGAGATATTAATTTTGCCGGTCAACCAGGCGACCGGAACGATTGCTCACCGGAATCCTTAAAGGTTTTTCGCAAAAAATCCCATTGTACACCGGTACATTTCCAGGGTATTCTCCTCGTGCCCGAACCCGTGCCCCTCGTTGTATTTCACTAAGTAGGGGACGGCGAATCCCTTTGCGCGCAACTGCTTCACGATCTGGTCGGATTCGTTGATGTTGACGCGCGGGTCGTTGGCGCCCTGAATCACGAACAGCGGCTTCCGGATCCGGTCGATTTGGTAAACGGGCGACACTTCCCGGGCGATGGCGGCTTCTTCCGGCTTGTCCAGGTCGTACCAGATTTCCTTCATCATCTCCGTAAACGGCTTCCAGTATTCGGGGAACGACTCGAAAAAGGTGAAGATATTGGATACGCCGACATAATCCACCCCGCAGGCATATAGACCGGGGGTTTTGATCAGCCCCATCAGCGTGGCGTACCCGCCGTGGCTGCCGCCGTAGATGGCGATCCGGTCCTTGTCTACCCAGCCCTGTTCGAGGACATAGCGCACGCCGTCTTCCACATCGTCCATCACTTTCCGCCCGACCTGCTTGAACCCGGCGCGCAGGAATTCCTTTCCGTACCCGCCCGAAATGCGGAAGTTCACCTGCAAGGTAGCATAGCCCCGGCTGGCAAACAGCTGCGCTTCGGGATTGAATCCCCACGAGTCGCGGATGCCCTGCGGACCGCCGTGCGGATTGACAATCAGGGGCACCTTCTTCCCCTCCAACGCCGCTTGCGGCAGGGTGATGTAGCCGTGAATCGTCAGCCCGTCGCGGCTGGTGAAGGTGACCGGGCGCATCTCCGCCATGTCGTCCTCCTTCAACTGCGGCATCAGGTCGTAGAGCAGGGTGAACTGCCCGGTGCGCACATCGTATTGATAGTAGGTGCCGTAGAGCCGGTCGCTTTGGACAATAACCAGGAAAATGTTTTCGTCGTCGTCGAAATCCACGATGTAACTCTCTTTCCCCCGGAAGGTTTCTTCCATCCGCCGGCGCAATCCGGTGTAGAACGGGCTGACCGGGACAATCACATTCTTTTCGCCCTCGTACGAGAAGCAGTCAATCTCGTAGTTGCGTTTGCGCGAGAGCGAGATGCCGGTCGCGTCGAAGTCGGGATGGGAAAACACCTCCCGGACGGTGCGGTTGTTCCGGAAATCGTAGAGGACGATACGCGCCTTGTCGCTGTCGAGGTTGGTGGCGACAAAGGCTTCGTCCGGATTGCCGGAGGCATAGTTGAAGGCGACAATCCCGAAGGAGTCGTCCCAGCCGGCACGCTTGGTCAACTTAAATTCGCCGGAGGACAAATCTTTGTAATACAACTCCATTTCGACCCCGTTGACCAATTTCGTATAGGCGCGCAGTTCGCCGTCCTTGTCGAAGTCGTAGCCCTGGATGGGGTTTCCGAGGTCCTTGTTTTCAAACAGCTGCTCCATTTCCCCGGTGACCACATTCAGCTTGTAGGGTTCGAAAACCTGGGGGTTGTTTTTGTTCATTTCGATGATAATAAAGTCTTTCTGTTCCTTCAGTATATGGCTGATGCTTGCCCGGACGCCTTCGAAGGGCGTGAGGTCGAGCGTGTTGCTGCCGTCGGTATTGGTGGCATAGATATGGTAGTTCTCGTTGCCGCCCCGGTCCATCACATACACCAGCCGTTCGTCGTTTATCCAGCCGTAACCCCGTACCAGTTCCTCTTTTTCTTCGATAATCCGCTGCGTGTTGCCGGTCGCGGTTTCCTTGACATAGACATGCCGCTTGTTGTTCGCATCTTTCTCCCGGTACGACAGGTATTTCCCATTCGGGGAAAGCTGGAAGGACGATGCCTTCGGGCGGGCGAAATAGTCCTCCACCCGGTACTTAAAATCCCCTTCGCCTGCCGCAATCAGTTCGGCAAGTTCCTCGTCCGTGGAAGGGAGGGAGGCATCGCCGGGCAGTTGGCTTTCAAACCGGGAAAGATTCAGGGGAAAAGACATGTCCCCCTGTTCGAACGTTCCCTCCAGCATATCCCCGGCGAGCGTACCGCGGTACGACGCTTGCAGTTGCGGCAACACCATCGACAAGCGGTTGTCCTCCCAGCCGACCGTCTCGACCGGGATACCCGCCGCGCCCTGCAAGGGGACATCCAGCGTAGCAGAATACACTCCGCCGTCCTCCAGGAGGTGGAAAATAAGCTCCAGTTCCATACCCTGTACGTTCAACGTACCTTTCCAATCTCCTGTCATTTGTGCTTTTACTGTCATCATGTTTACCAATAAACCGATTATTATTAAAAAATTCTTTGTCATTGTTTTTTTCTTTTTGTTCTTATTATATTGAATGAAAAAACAGTACAAAGATAATTCTTTTTTGGCACCGGCGGCGGACACGCAGTGTCTTTTATAATTTTAAATGGCACGGTGTATCGGCTATGCATAGGGAGGCACGACATATCAGCTTAGCTGCGGAAGCGGAAGGGCGGCTGCATAACCCGCAGGGTTGAATATAAGTAACCCCGGGTGTCAACCCGGGGTAGAGGAACCTCGCCTGTCCGCATAACCCGGAACGGATTGAATAATATACATGGTCATTCGACCCCTTCAGGGTCGGGAATGTGTGGGGGCTACCCAGGGCGAATGCCCTGGGCTTGTATATATGACCCTTTCAGGGTCAGGCGGGTCATTATCCACGCAGGTATCATCATCCTGTGCATATATATATAATGAATAATAGAACGCAGGATGCCGGGGCATCGCACACGACCCTGAAAGGGTCGAATAACCCAGCCCAGGGCATTCGCCCCGGGTCACTGGGGGTTTTGGTATCATCATCTTGTATATATATAAGGAAGAATAAAATAAATCGAAAGAATGAACGTTTAGATAATATCATGAAACTATTGTTTTTTTCTTTTCTTGCTAAACCCGAAAAAGTCCCAGGCAAATTTTCATGCTTGCCGGTCATACAGGCAAACATCCCGGAAAAATTTTTATGCTTGCCGGTTATCCCGGCAAACGTCCCGGAGAAGTTTTTATGCTTGCCGGTGACACCGGCAAACAAGAAATTAACATTTTTTCGATTGCCGGTCACACCGGCAAGTAAGAAATTAACATATTTTGGATTGCCGGTCGCACCGGCAAATAAGAAATTAACATATTTTGGATTGCCGGTCGCACCGGCAAATAAGAAATTAACATATTTTCGATTGCCGGTCGCACCGGCAAATAAGAAATTAACATATTTTCGATTGCCGGTCACACCGGCAAGTAAGAAATTAACAAGTTTTTACTTTCCGGAAAACCCGGAAAATCCTTTTGAGATAAAAAACAACAGTAAATGTATTCTTAACCATTTAAATTTTTAAAAATATGAAGATAGATGCTATCGATCTGGATCGTTTGCGTAATGAAACGCACTATCAGTTTATGCTTGATTATTCTAATTTATTGGGAGCGCATCCCAGTGTAGTGTCAATTGTTGCTTCGCTAATGCCGAAGTTTAGTGAACTGCTTGCCGTTGAAGGAAAATTTGTAGATGCTATCAAGATAAGTTTTTACACCGTGAAGCTCGCCGAATCCGATCATCGCCGCGACCGTGCCATCGTCGGCTTTACCACTGCCGTCCGGTCGGCGCTGCATCACTACGACCCGAAGTTTCTGGAAGCAGCAAAGCGGCTGGAGGTATGCATTAAAACCTTCCGCGAGGAAATTGCCACGAAAACATACATGGATGAAACGGCGGCGGTGAAAATCTTTATCGAAGACCTGGAAGGAACATTCAAAGAGGATGTCGAACAGCTCGGCTTGACCGGCTGGGTGGAAGAACTTGCCATCGCCCAGAACGATTTCCAGACCTGCTTTAC
>JAIRSN010000147.1 GCA_031255425.1 Dysgonamonadaceae bacterium | reverse complement strand
GAAATATACACCAAGAAAATTCAGATTGAAGCGCGTGTATTGGGCGATTTGGCCATGAATCACATCATTCCGGTAGCAACTCGTTATCAGGGGTCGCTCTTGGATAATGTATATAAAATCCAAAAACTCTACGATACGGAAAATGCTTTGGAGATTGCAGGACAAAATAGAACTATCATTGAAGATATTGCGAAGCACATTAACCAAATAAAATCGAAAGTGGACGACATGGTGGAAGCTCGCAAAGTAGCAAACAAAATCGAAAACGAACGCGAAAAGGCATTGGCGTATTGTTGGAATGTAGCACCCTTTTTAGACGAAATCCGTTATCATATCGACAAATTGGAATTAATGGTCGATAATGAAATCTGGACTTTACCTAAATATCGGGAACTGTTATTCATTCGTTGATGGGTTTTTTGAAGATTGTTTTTTAAAATGGAGAAAAATCAGGGAACGAGTTCAAAAAACTTGTTTCCTGATTTTGTGAGTACAAATCAATGCGAATTATTAAGGTTAGCAAAGAAAATAATGAAACAACAAAACTTATATAATCCCGAATTTGAACACGATGCGTGTGGTGTCGGTTTGCTGGTTGACGTACATGGAAACAAATCGCATGAAATCGTTGAAAAAGGCTTGCAGGTATTGGAAAATATGTTGCATCGGGGAGCCGAAAGTGCCGACAATAAAACGGGTGACGGAGCCGGGATGATGCTTCAAATACCGCACGAATTTATTTTATTGCAGGGCATCCCTGTCCCTGAAAAAGGAAAATACGGAACCGGACTTGTTTTTCTCCCCAAAGAAACGGAGCAGGCGGAACTCTGCATGACAACCTTGGAAAATACGCTCGAACAAGAAGGACTGAAATTGCTTGCTGTTCGCGATGTGCCTGTAAACAGCGATATTCTGGGCGAAATATCACTGAACAACGAACCCTCCATAAAACAAATATTCGTAACCGGTGAAAATAACGGAGAATTGTTGGAAAAGAAATTGTATATCGCCCGTAAAAAACTGGAGAAAAAAATAGTAAAATCCTCTTTGACCAACAAACGTGCTTTTTATGTCGTAAGTCTTTCGTCGCAACGCATTGTTTACAAAGGAATGCTTACCTCTACTCAGCTTCGCGATTATTTTCCGGATTTGACCAATCCATATTTGACAAGTGCATTGGCATTGGTACATTCACGTTTCAGTACCAACACTTTCCCTTCGTGGGATTTGGCTCAACCTTTCCGTTTGCTCGGACACAACGGTGAAATCAATACTATTCGAGGCAATCGCTACTGGATGGAAGCCCGCGAAAGTATTTTAGACGCGCCTGAATTAGGAAAATCCGAAGATATTTTTCCTGTCGTTCAACCGGGAATGAGCGATAGTGCTTCTCTCGACAATGTACTCGAATACCTTGTCATGTCGGGGAAAAGCCTTCCACATGCCTTGGCTATGCTTGTTCCCGAAAGTTGGAATAATAAAAATCCCATTTCGTCCGAACTGAAAGCTTTTTACGAATATCACAGTATTATTATGGAACCGTGGGACGGCCCTGCAACACTTCTCTTTACCGACGGACGCTATGCCGGTGGAATGTTAGACCGAAACGGATTACGCCCCGCCCGTTATCTTATAACTAAAAATGATGTGATGATCATTGCTTCCGAAGCAGGTGTACTTCCGTTCGAAGCTTCGGAAATAAAAGAAAAGGGCCGCTTGCAACCCGGTAAAATGCTGATGATTGATACACAGGATGGCATTATCTATTACGATTCGGAGATAAAAAATGAATTAGCTTCGGCACTTCCTTATGCCGAATGGCTTTCAAAAAACCGAATTACTTTATCAGGTATATCGTCGGGACGGAAAGTCAGTCATGAAGTAAAAAATCAAGCCGAATTTCTGAAAACATTCGGATATACCAAAGAAGACATAGAAAAAATCATAGTTCCGATGGCTACCGACAGTAAAGAACCTGTCGGCTCTATGGGAAACGATACGCCTTTAGCCGTTTTGTCCGACAAACCGCAATTGCTGTTCAACTATTTCCGTCAGTTGTTCGCACAAGTAACCAATCCGCCCATCGACCCTTTGCGCGAAGAACTCGTCATGTCGTTGGCTTTATATATCGGAGCGCAGGAGACCAACCTCTTGCAACCTTCGCCTGACCTCTGTAAAATGGTGAAACTTGAGAGTCCGGTCATCCGCAACGAAGAGTTAGACATTCTCACTCATTTGGGATACAAAGGATTCAATACCAAAATAATCCCAATGTTGTTCGACATTCCCGAAGGAGGTGATGAAATCCAATCAGCGAAAAAGCTGAAAGAAGCCCTGGCGGATTTGTGTAATCAGGCGGAACAAGCCGTAATCGACGGATACAATTATATTATCCTGAGCGATCGCGGCGTGAATGAAAAGCAAGCACCGATACCTTCTTTGCTTGCAGTATCGGCGGCGCACAACCATTTGATAGAAAAACGTCGTCGAATGCAGATTGCCATTCTGGTCGAAACAGCGGAAGCTCGCGAAATAATGCACTTCGCTTTGCTCTTTGGATTCGGCGCGACAGCCGTAAATCCGTATATGGCATTCTCCGTATTGAACGATTTGGTAAATAAACACGAACTACGGTTGGATTATCATACCGCAGAAAAGAATTATATCAAATCCATAAACAAAGGCTTGTTGAAAGTGCTGTCGAAAATGGGTATTTCTACCTTGCGAAGCTATCGCGGAGCGCAGATTTTTGAAGTGGCGGGAATCAGTCAAAAAATCTTGGACGATTATTTTCGTGGAATGACAGCCCGCATCGGCGGTATTGATTTGGAAGATATAACAAAAGATATATTGATTCGCCATTTGGAAGG
>JAIRSN010000064.1 GCA_031255425.1 Dysgonamonadaceae bacterium | reverse complement strand
AACCGCTCGATGCCGACGGCGTTAAAAACGGATTACTGTTTGAGCGAAGCGAGTTGTAATCCGTTTAGCCGGCGGTATCAGAGCGGTCCGCCAAGAAGCCAAGCCTTGATCTTTTTGTTTCTTTTTGCATCAAGGCAAAAAGAAAAATCAGGCAGCGGCGTAGCCGCAGCCTGAAAGAAAAGAATCAGGGATGGCAGGAATTTACCTGCCGGCGGTCCCGATATTCGTGACCGCCTTCTCAAATTTATCGCTCGGGATCAGGGATTTATTCCTGTATTTCGAGCGATAATTGTAGATAGTAGTCTTCGAATAATGCAGAAAGTCGGCAATCTGGGCGCTGTCCGTAATCTTCAACCGGATCAGGGCAAATATCCGCAACTCGGCGGACAGTTCCGAGTCGTTTTTGGGGACGATCCGGTCTTCTTCGGGCAACAACCGGTTAAATTCTTCCACAAAAGAGGGAAAAAGACTGAGGAATGTGCTGTCGAATTGTTGGTAAAACGCTTTCAGTTCGTCCTCTATAATCCGGGAAGACTTCAGCATCTGGAACAAAGTCTCGATTTTCCCGTTCGCCGCCGTCTTGTTCAGCGACTTCCGGTAAGTTTCCAATTTATCGATGTACGTGGAACATTGATACAGAAACTTGCCGATATATTCCTCCTTGATCCGGATGTTTTCCGACAAACTCGAATTAAACCGGCGCAACTTCTCATTCGCCAGAATAGCTTCCCTCCGGGTTTTTGCCAAGTTCTTCATCTGTTTTCGCAGGTGGAAAACAAGGCCGATAAGAAACAGCGTCAGGACACCGATCACGAGAATCGCGCCTTGCAGGTTTTTGTGGTGCTGCTCCTTTTCCATCTGGTAGGCGTTGTCGATCAGCGGTAATATTTTTGCTATCTGAACATTGCGCAAGCGGGCATTGTAAAAGTTAGCATCCTCCAGGCTTTTTTTGATGTATTGGTTCGAGCGCGACAGGTCGTTGTCGTTCAACAGCGAAAGCGCCAGCAAACGAATCGAAGTATTCTCTTTCACCGACGCTTTTATATCGGCGATGGCAGACTTTGCGAGAAACACCTTCCGTTTTTCCTCCTCGCCCCTCAAGTCGTAAAGGTTGGCAATCAGGGAAGTCAGGATCGCATAGTCCCGCGTTTCCGGATTCAGCACGTCGAGGTAAGGCAGAAGCAGCGCCTGCGCCTGCGCGAAGTCGCGCATCTCGATGCATTTCCGGCTGTGGTTGATATTGTAGTCGTACGTCCCCTCCTTAAACGTGTGGAGCGCCGAATCCTGGTACAGGCTTTTCAGCGCCGTGTAGCGGCTGGCGTCTTCGTCGCTGGCGTCCTCGCTCCAGTAGTCGTAAACCTCTGCAAAGCAGTTGTAGAAAGCGCCCAAGCGTTCCGGCGACAGGGATTTTGTATCCACCGAACGGAGCAGTTCCACCGATTCGGGAAACCGGGCAAAAGTGGAATACATCCTTGCCAACTGCATTTTACATTCGTTGATCCACAACGTATTCTTTTGTTTTTCGGAAAAATCAAGGTGGATTTTCACATAATGCATCGCCGAATCGAAAATAAACGCTTCGTATTCCTTATATAATTGGAAATATGCCGAATGTACCTTCCCTTTCGCAAGGGATTTTTTCAATTCCGCCTTCAGCGTATCGATTCTCAATTCTTTCCGGCGGTCGAATACCGCTGCCTGTTCGACGACCCTGTCCAGTTCTTGCAGCAAAGGCGGCAGATTTTCCGTAGCAAACCCACCCAGTACGGGGAAGAGCGAAAAGAAGCCCGTTAAAAGGCTCTGTTTTAATTTCATCATTTTATATATTATCGGGTAAAATGTTATCCGGTAATTAGATTCAAGAATTATTTTAACAAAGGTATAAAAAGTTTTATTATCTTTGAGGTCAATTTTTAAAAATTTAATTATGTTTTCAGGAATAGTAGAAGAGGCGGCAGTGGTTGTGGGCCGCGTAACAGAGCAGGGAAATTTGCATCTCACGCTGGAATGTTCGTTTGTGGAGGAATTGAAAGTCGACCAGAGCGTTTCGCACAACGGCGTCTGCCTGACGGTCGTCGACCGGACGGACCGCCGCTACACGGTGACCGCCATCAAGGAAACGCTGGACAAAACCAATCTGGGATTGCTGCACGAAGGCGACAAAGTAAACCTGGAACGCAGTATGAAAATCAATGGCCGCCTGGACGGGCATATTGTGCAGGGACATGTCGACCAGACGGCTGTCTGCACCCGGGTGGAAGAAAACGAAGGGAGCTGGTATTTCACCTTCGAATATACGTTTGATAAAAAAATGGCGCAACAGGGTTATATGACGGTCGAAAAAGGGTCGGTCTGCGTCAACGGCGTCAGCCTGACGGTCGTCAACTCGCAGGACAACCGCTTTCAGGTCGCCATCATCCCTTACACATACGAGCAGACCAACTTTCATCAAATAAAAGAAGGAACGGTCGTGAATCTCGAATTTGATATTATCGGCAAATACCTGAGCAAACTGAACCGCTACCGGGATGCCACTGGCGAGCCGGCGGTTTGAATCGAACCGGATTTTATTTAATTTTGCACTCCACAAAGAAATAACAGGCACTTATATGATTAATAAAATAGCGTTGCTTTTAGAAGAAGTCAATCAACTGAAAGCGGAAACACAGGAAGAACTGGAAGCCTTGCGGATCCGGTATCTGAGTAAAAAAGGAGCGGTTTCGTCGCTTATGGACGACTTCCGCCACGTAGCCGCCGAACAGAAACGCGAGATAGGACAGCGGCTCAATCACCTGAAAACGCAGGCGCAAGAGCGGCTCAATCACCTGAAAGAACAGTTAGACAACGGCGACACCGCCGGCGACACCGCCGACCTGACCCGTACTTCGCACCCCTATCACGTGGGGACCCGCCATCCGCTGTCGATTGTGAAAAAGGAAATCTGCGATATTTTTGCGCGGTTGGGCTTCTCGATTGCCGAAGGCCCCGAAATAGAAGACGACTGGCATGTTTTCTCCTCCCTGAATTTTGCCGACGACCATCCGGCGCGGGACATGCAGGATACGTTTTTCGTTGCGCACGGCGCCGACCTGTTGTTGCGCACGCACACATCGTCGGTTCAGACGCGGGTGATGGAGAAAACGCAGCCTCCGGTCCGGATCATCTGTCCGGGGCGGGTTTACCGCAACGAGGCGATTTCCTACCGCGCCCACTGTTTTTTCCACCAGGTGGAAGCGCTCTATGTCGACAGGGAGGTTTCCTTCGCCGACCTGAAACAGGTTTTGATATACTTTGCGAAAGAGATGTTCGGCGCCGGCACGAAAATCCGGTTGCGCCCGTCTTTCTTTCCGTTCACCGAACCGAGCGCGGAGATGGACATCAGTTGCAACCTCTGCGGCGGGCAAGGGTGTCCTTTCTGCAAGCATACCGGGTGGGTCGAGATACTGGGATGCGGGATGGTCGATCCCAATGTGTTGAACAACTGCGGAATCGACGGCGAAATCTACTCCGGCTACGCGCTCGGAATGGGCATCGAACGGATCACCAACCTGAAGTACCAGGTCAAAGACCTGCGGATGTTTTCCGAGAACGACATCCGTTTCCTGAAACAATTTACCTGACGCGATGACGACAAAGGAACGATACCGCAACGTGATCGGCTGGTTTGAAACAAACAGGCCGCTTGCCGAAACGGAGCTGCATTACGCAGACCCTTTCCAACTGCTGATAGCCGTTATTCTGGCGGCGCAGTGTACGGATAAGCGGGTGAACCTGATTACGCCTGCCCTGTTCGAAGCCTTCCCCACGCCGGAAGTCCTGGCGGCGGCGAACAAAGAGGCGGTTTACGAATACATCCGGAGCGTTTCGTATCCGAACAACAAGTCGAAACATTTGGTGGAGATGGCGCGGATGCTGATGGAGCAGTTCGGCGGCAAGGTGCCGTCCGGCATCGGCGACCTGATGAAACTGCCGGGCGTGGGCAAGAAAACGGCGAATGTAATTGCTTCGGTGGCGTTCAATATCCCGGCTTTGGCGGTAGACACGCATGTCTTCCGGGTTTCCAACCGCATCGGCTTGACCAAACATTCCAGGACTCCTTTGGAAACGGAAAGGGAACTGACGAAGCACATCCCGAAAAGACTCTGGTCGAAGGCGCATCACTGGCTTATCCTGCACGGGCGATACACTTGCACCGCCCGGAAACCCCAATGCGAATCGTGCGGGCTGCAAGCGTATTGCCAATACGTTTCCGGTTTATAGGTACACGACAGCCGCTTCCTTTATATCCCCGCCGAACGGCGGGTTTTTTTTTGCCAGCCGGATTTCAACCCGTTCAACCAGCGGAAAGGCGGCGTGAACCTGCCGGACAATCCGGCGCGCCACATGTTCGATCAGATTCGACGGCGTGCGCATTTCCTGTTTCACGACTTCATACACGGAAGCATAGTTGACGGTATCCTCCACGTTGTCGGAGAGCGCCGCCCGGCTGAAGTCGGCATGGATTTTCAGGTCGACCGTGTACGTATTTCCCACCAATCTTTCCTGCTCCAGCAATCCATGATAAGCGTGGAAAGTCATTTCTTTTAATTCCAAATATTGCGTCATCCCTTTTTTATTTGGCACAAAAGTATGATTTTCTTTGTTTTTAAACAAAGAAACCGTATTTTTGCATTCAAAAAAAAAGCTATCCTCATGAAAAGTCACAAAGATTCAAACTCCTTAGGCGTCGCCCACAACGCGCTGGCTCTGGGAACGATCGTAAAGGGAAATATCCATGCCGAAGAAGACCTCCGCATCGACGGAAAAGTAGAAGGGCTGATCGAATGTGCCGGGAAAGTGGTTGTCGGTCCGCAGGCCGAAATCACCGGCGACATCCATTGCAGCAATGCGGACTTAATCGGGAGAGTGAACGGTAATTTGATGATAAAAGAAACCTTAAGCATGAAATCCACCTGTGTTTTCACGGGCGACGTTGTTGCCGGAAGTTTGGAAATCGAACCGGGTACGATCTTTAACGGTACCTGCAAGATGCAATAACCCCGCGAAACACGACTATCCAACCGGGCGTCTTTTACAAAACAGACCCCTTTCCGAAAGATACATTTTTCCTAAAAAACAGTTGAAGAGAACGGCGGGTTCTACTTATTTCTTTATCCATTTCAACGATTCGCCGGTACCTGTTTTCACGAAATACACACCTGCCGGCAAATGCCCCACCGGGATGTTTTCCGTTTCGCCCGTGGCTTTGCAGGAAAGCATCCGTTGCCCGCTGATGGCATAAAAGTCAAGGGTTTCATTGCCTTGCAGACCGGAAATGGTGATGAAATCCGTTGCAGGATGGGAATGAATAATGCTTGCCTGTGTTTCTACGTTCGTGATGCCTGTTACGGGAGCGTCGTCCACGATGTTGAACTCTTTCCATACATCGGACGCCAGATAAGCCGCTGTCGCGCCGGGCGGAACGTGGAGGGTGACCGCGCTTACATCCGGAAGAAAAGGAGAGAAGATATACCCCTCCGGGTTACTCTCAAAGAGCGTGCTTGCCGGATCAGTCCAAAAGACGGTGACATCGTTCAGCCATTCGCACCGAAAGGCGGCATCTCCCAAATAAGTTACCGATGCAGGAATGGCGACAGCCGTCAAGCCGCTCGACTCAAAAGCGAGCTTATCAATCTTTTTCACGGAATGGGGGATAAGCACCGAAGCCAGATTTGTACAGCCTTCAAAGGCAGCGAAGCTGATTTCTTCGGCGGTATCGGGAATCGTATAAGCGGTTTCCGTTTTTGCCGGCGGATAGCGGACAACGGCTGTCTTCTCTTTATTGAATAATACACCGTTGGCGGAAGAATAGGCGCTGTTGTCCGCTTCGACGTTTACAGAAGTTAGACGCGGCATGTAATACAGGCATCCCGCTTCGATCGTTTGCACGGAATGGGGGATGATGAGGCTTGTAATTTCGGTGCGACCCTGAAAAGCAAGGTTTATCACATGCAAAGTGGAACGGTCAATCACTACCTCTCCTGTTTTTCCACGCGGGCACGTGATTAAACTGGTTTTATCCTTGCTGTATAATATCCCGTCGACCGAAGTATAGGTCGTATTGGCTTCGTCTACATGGATCGCCGTCAAACCGCGGTTACCAAAAACATTCCATACAATATTCGTTACACTCTTGGGCACTGTTACGGAGGTAATGTGTTCGCATCCATCAAACGGGTCTGAATACGCGCCGCCGGTCGGATACAGTTTTCCTATTTCCGTCACACGAAAAATAACAACTCCGTCCTCAAACGTGCCCGGCAGTTCGGGGATGACAATATTGCCGCTCAGATTCACATCTGCCGCAATAAGCCTTACATGCTGATACTTGCCTTCGTACACTGTATTGGAAACCGGTTCGTACGTTAAACCGTTTACTTGGAACTGTGCATTTCCTTGCATAAGGCACAGTGTCGTCATGATAATTAAAAAATAAATCTTTTTCATTGTTTCAATCGTTTATTAAAAAATAAGGTGAATATTTGTTTGAGAGGGAAGCTATTTCTTATCCTGTTGGGGGATGTCGTAACTTGTTCTCATTATTTACTTTTTTTATAGCCGTAAAATACATCGTAAAGGTAAAGCTATTTTCTAATAAAACAAACCGTGCCTCTTTTATAATTTTGGGAGGCACGGCATGTCGGCTTGGCTGCGGAGACAGTGTTTCCCCAAAAAACAAAAGGAAACGCAGTGTCTTTTATGTTTTAAAGGAGTACGATATATTTGCTACGCATGTGGACACTGCCTCCCCAAAAAAAACAAAAGAGGCTGCGCCTCCGCCCCGGGGCGATGTCATGAATTCAGTTAGAAAGTTAACATCGCCCCGTGGCGAAGGCGCATCCTCTTTTACTTTTTTAATGAAGCAATAAGGAAATTTAAATTTAATTGAAAGAAAAGTGACTTCGACAAAAAAAAAGGCATCCGCGAGGGATGCCTTCTTTGCACAGTTAATAATTTTTCTTTTTGGGTTCGAAGTAGGCCTGCGGATGCAGGCAGGCAGGGCAGGTTTGCGGAGCGTTTACTCCTTTGTGGACGTATCCGCAGTTGCGGCACTGCCACTCGATTTCTTCCGGCTTTTTGAATACCGTTCCGTCCGTAAGGTTCGCCAACAGTTTCCGGTAGCGGATTTCATGCTCCATCTCTACTTTCGCAATCATTTTGAAGGCAACCGCAATTTCGGGAAAACCTTCTTCGCGAGCCACTTTCTCAAATTCGGCATACAAAAGGTCCCATTCTTCCCGCTCTCCTTCGGCGGACGCCAGTAAGTTTTGAGCGGTTGTCCCGATGATGCCCGCCGGATAGGAAGCCGTTATCTCGACCGCGCCGCCTTCCAGAAATTTGAAAAACCGTTTGGCATGTTCTTTTTCCTGTTCGGCAGTCTCCAGAAAGACACCTGCAATTTGTTCGTAACCCTCTTTTTTTGCCACACTTGCAAAATAAGTGTAGCGATTTCTTGCCTGACTTTCACCGGCAAATGCTTTCAATAAATTTTGTTCCGTTTTTGTTCCTTTAATACTTTTTTCCATACGAAGATAATTTCTAATTTTTATTATGCCAATATCTATTTGTTTCACAAAGATATGAATAAAAACAGTTATTTAAAATTTTTTTGATAAAACCGGTCGCCTGATTAAAACAAAATCCCGGAGAAAAAGTTTATAACCGGCTTTTTCCATGCATTTTTTGCCTGTTTTTCCTGCCGGATTTAAAATTTTCCCGTACATTTGGGGCAAAAAAAACACCGGATATGATTTTAATCGCCGACAGTGGTTCTACAAAAACAAAATGGTCTTTGACCGGCAACGGTTCGACCGCGCAAACCTGCGTTACGGAAGGTATAAATCCTTTTTTCCGGACCGGAAAAGTCCTTTTGGATTCGCTGAAGCGGGAATTTACGTTGCCGGTGGAAAATATCTCCGCCGTCTATTTTTACGGAGCGGGCTGTACGCCTGAAACATCGCCGCTTGTCTCCGACGCTTTAAGCGCTTTTTTCAACACCCGTTCCGTGGAAGTTCATTCGGATCTGCTGGCGGCTGCACGAAGCCTGTGCGACGGCAAGGAAGGGATTGCCTGCATATTGGGAACCGGTTCGAATTCCTGTTATTACGATGGGGAAAAAATCGTTTCGGCGGTTTCTTCGTTGGGATACATTTTGGGAGACGAAGGAAGTGGCGCCGTTTTGGGGAAAAAGCTGGTTGCCGGGGTTTTTAAGAATCAACTGCCGGATCCGGTTGTGCGCGACTTTCAGCAGACCTTTCGTTTGAGCCTTGCCGAAATCATGGAGAACGTGTACCGCCGGCCTTTCCCGAATCGCTTTCTGGCGCAATTTGTGCCGTTTATCCTCGACCGTACCGGCTATCCGGAGGTCCGGGAACTTGTAAGAAGCAGTTTTGCGGAGTTTATCGAAAAAAATATTCTCTCCTACCGGAAAGCCCGTTCGCTGCCCGTTCACTTTACGGGGAGTGTTGCTTATCATTTAAAGCATATCCTTGAAGAAGAATGTTCGCGGTTTGATTTGCAAATGGGGAACGTGACCAAGGAACCCATGCCCGGTTTACTGAAATATCATTTGAAAAAGAAATAGTTATGCAAAACATCACCGAATCGGATTCCCGCTTCGCGCATCCGGATAAAATGTCGGTCCGCGAACTGTTGGCGGGCATGAACAAAGAAGATAAAACCGTTCCACAAGCAATCGAGCGGGCGATTCCCCAACTGGAGAAGCTGGTTGAAGCCCTTTACGCGCGAATGAAAACCGGCGGACGGCTGTTTTACATCGGCGCCGGCACCAGCGGACGGTTGGGCGTTTTGGATGCGTCGGAGTTACCGCCGACCTTCGGGGTCCGTCCGGAGTGGGTGACCGGCTTGATTGCCGGCGGCGACGGCGCGTTGAGAAATGCCGTGGAGGGGGCGGAAGACGACGCCGGCTTAGCGTGGAACGACCTGCTGAATCAGGGAATCGCCGCTTCGGACAGCGTGATCGGAATCGCCGCTTCGGGGACCACTCCATACGTCGTCGGAGGAGTGAGAGAGGCGCGACTTGCCGGCTGCCTGACCGGCTGCATCGCCTGTAACAGTGATTCGCCGTTGGCGCAGGCGGTGGAGTATCCGGTGGAGATAATTGTAGGACCGGAATTTATTACGGGAAGCACGAGGATGAAGGCGGGTACCGCTCAAAAGCTCGCCCTGAACATGATTTCCACCTCGCTGATGGTTCGCCTCGGAAAGGTGAAAGGCAACAAAATGGTGAATATGCAACTGAAGAATAATAAGCTGATCAACCGGGGCGTCCGGATGCTTATGGACGAACTTCACCTGCCGGAAGAAGATGCGCGAAAGAAATTGATGGCGGCCGGTTCGGTCGCGGCGGCGCTTTGCCGCGAAAAACAGGTTTTGCCTTGCGGCGGAACTTCCTTGCAACAAAACGCAATCACTTAAACAATTATTATCGTGATAAAAGTATTCAACCGCTTCCTTTTTACACTAACGTTGGGCTGTATGGTTCTTCCTTTGAAAGCGCAACCGGTTTTTTTGTCCGGTTTGCCGGTTGATATTTCGGAACAGTTGAAAGAAGAACCGCTTCCGGATTCCACGGGATTGAATCTCATTGAAAACCAATTGCAGGAAGTCACGATTACGGCACGGGGGCTCCCCCTTTCCGGAAAAGGCAATAAGCTGATCGCTCCTGTCGAAACATCTCTGCTGTCGTCCGCCGGCACAGCCAGGGATATTCTACAACAGTTTCCCGGTATTACATTCAAAGACAATGAGATTCGTGTTTTTGGGAAAGACGCTCCCTTAATCTATATAAACGACCGGAAAGTGTATGATTTAAATGAATTGCAACGGTTGAAATCGGCAGACATCGCGACCATCGAATTAAATTTGACTCCGGGCGCGGAATACGATGCGGAAGGACGCGCTTTGCTGGTCATTAAAACCAAACGCAATAAAGCAGACGGCTGGGCAGCCCAACTCTCGGAAACCCTCACGTCCGGACATTATTTAAACAACCGGACAAGCGCCGGATTGAATTACAAACGGGACAGTCTCTATCTTTTTGCTTCTTACGAGCCGCTTGTTGCCCGGCAAAATCGCAATCCTTACGCATCCTATACCATTCGGGAGGATACTTTGTGGCAACTGATGTTTGATCTGCCTCAAACATACAGCGAGTCGTATCATCAAATGACCGCCGGCACGGAGTGGACGGTTGCTCCCAGGCATACGGTCGGCGGACAATACCAGGGTGTTTTCAATCAAAACAGGACAAAATCCAGCGGGCAAAATGCGGTGTGGGCGAACGAAGTCGCGTATGATCCTCTTGCCGTCTCCCTGCAATCCGAAGATACGCCCCGCTTGCACATCAGCCATTTTTTTTACGATGGGAAATGGAATGAGTCCCTGCTCTTGCATCTTGATTTGGATTATGTTACCAAAAACAATCGAATGAACCAAACGGTGAACGAGGTTTCAAATTCGGACAGAAGAGCGGTAACCCTGACCGGCCGGTCCGGTTTTTCCCTGTATGCCGGCCGGTTGACCTTGAAATATGATATGGGGCAAGCCGGCAATGTGGTACTTGGCGGCGAATCAAATTTAATCGCCGGCTCCGGGTTCCTGTCCAATCCCGAACAGTACATTGAAAGCACCGATTATACCCGCCGGGAAGGGAAAGCCGCCGGTTTTGCAACTTACAACCATTCTTTTAACAAGTATCACCTGCAAATGGGATTGCGCTACGAATATACGCACGAGAAATTTTCCGATAAATATGCGGATCAATTAATCATTGACCGGCAATATCACCGGTTTTATCCCCAGATTTCATTTTCCCGTATTTCCGGTGCCGAACAAGCCGGTCTTTCCTTTTCACAGAAAATAAACCGTCCTTCTTTTGACCAATTAAACAATAATAATTTCTATATCAACCGGTGGATACTCCAGAAGGGGAACCCGTTCCTCAAAAATGAAATCCTGACCGAATTAGACGCTTGGTGGAAATATAAATTTTTGGACGTTACTTGCGGATATGTTTACAAAAAAAATCCCATTTCGCTCGGATTCGAAAGTTCCGGTCGCCTGACGGTTATGAATTATATCAATTTCCCCAAGTACCAGGAAATAAACGCCCTGGTAACCGGCACATTCCCCTATAAATTTATGACTGTTCAGGCAAATATTGGAATTAAGAAGCCTTTTTTCGAGCTTTATTCGATGGGGCGGACGCTATATAAAAACAAAATGTCGCTTTCGACGGGCTGTTCCACTACGGTAACGTTTCCCCTAAAATATATCCTTTCCGTCGATTTCAATTATCAGGGAGAAAGTAATTATTATGCAACAGAATACGGCAGGTATGCCAATCTGGATTTGGGTATTCGGAAATTATTTTGGGACGACAGGCTGTCCTTTCAATTGCAGGTAACGGATTGTTTCAAATGGATAAAAGATCACACGGTAATTGCGATGAATACGGTTGTCTACGATCAACGTTCCCTTTTTGAAACCCGGTATCTGATACTTACCGTGAATTACCGTTTCAATAATTACCGTAAAAACGATAACGGACAAAATGCAGCAGGAAAGGATATAAACAGGTTATAAAATCCGTATGATCCGGACAATAAAAACCGGAACGAAGGCGTTTGAATTTTAACG
>JAIRSN010000088.1 GCA_031255425.1 Dysgonamonadaceae bacterium | reverse complement strand
TTTTTTGTGTATGTAATATCTTATTGCAAAAGCTATTATCCTGTTTGCTTTTCGATAAAATTTTCCTGCAAATATAATACAAATTTTATAGCCGGCAAAAAAGCGTTGCCGGGGGAAGGCGGTTTTCGGAGGTGCATCCCCCTTGCGCGGGGTATACATTTAAAGAATTCGGTCGGAAAGTGACTTGCTGAACGCTTAGCAACCTTGAATCGGGTTGGAAAGTGACTTGCTAATCGTTTAGCAACCTTAAATCGGGTTGAAAAGTGACTTGCTAACTGTTTAGCAACCTTGAATCGGGTTGAAAAGTAACTTGCTAATCGTTTAGCAACCTTGAATCCGGTCGGAAAGTGACTTGCTAATCGTTTAGCAACCTTGAATCGGGTTGAAAAGTGACTTGCTAAGCGTTTAGCAACCTTGAATTAGGTTGAAAAGTGACTTGCTAATCGTTTAGCAACCTTGAATCCGGTTGAAAAGTAACTTGCTAAACGTTTAGCAACCTTGAATTCAGTTGAAAAGTAACTTGCTAAACGTTTAGCAACCTTAAATCCGGATCCCGCGAATGAAGTTTGTTTTTTCCGTATTGTCATTTTGGAGACAATTGACGAATGGTCAATTGTCTTTCTTGCACCGCACGCTATCCATTTCGTTATAACCGACTGGTATCCATCCTGACCCGCTGTTGCCGGGAGTCAAAGCCCGGGAGTACTTGAAGCCACCATTAAATGTGCTGTTCGCCCAGAAGTTCGCGCGCGACCCGAAGCCGGACACCTCCCCGTTGACTAGGCCGCCCACAAGCAACGCATCGAACCCGCCGTTGACGGCAGTATTACTCTTGCCATATGTTTCTGTACCATTTACGGCAATTTGGCTTTTCATCTTTGTTCCGGGTTCATTTATAACGGATTCAAATGAATAGCTGGTATCGTCTGCGTTAATCACATTTACCAACTCTTCCCATTCCTTATTGCTGGGAATGTGCCACCCACCCGGGCAGATACCTTGTAACTGCTTGTAGTTATCGTCGTAGTCTGCGGTGCCTTGGTTAGTCTGTGTCGTGTTCTCTCCTTTCGTTGCCGTCAACCAATTATATAGCAATCCGTATTCCGGATGATTTTCGTCGTCTAAAATGGACGGATCGTCATTCGGATAGGCATAACACGTCGTAGATCCGCCTTCCGGAAAGTTATTCTCTTCCAATTCGCCTATAAATCGCAGGTTCTGCGTCATCCAGCAACCGGCAGTGTCGAAATTCCCCACAAAATACGTATTTCCATCAAGGTCTTCAACGATAGCCGGACAAGGATTCTTATTGAGCGACATCCACGAAGCGCCGTTCCAGATATAAAGTCCCTCGCCAAATAAAACGTGTTCCGTATTGTAAACAAGCATGCCGGTAGCCGTTTGCTTTATACCATCATCCACTGTTCCCTCCGGTACCAGCACAAATTTGCTCGCGTCATTGGTTAATTGCACATTCGGCAGCAACAGCCCCAAGTTCTGCCCATTTGTGGGCGCTAAATCCAATATGGCACCTGCGTGCGGGTTGCCGTTTGCGCGTTCGCCGATAAGGACTTGTGCATTCACACTTGCTGCGCCCGTTATAACCAGCGCCAGCGTCAAAAAAAATAATTTCGATCTCATACTTAATAAAATTTTTAATTGCGGCTTTCTCCGGAGAGAAAACCATTGTTGTTAATAATACTATTTAGAATGTTTGTTTGCTTTCAGACAGATAAATCCGGTTCCGGTAAAGGCAACCCCAACTTATATAAACATGAGAGATGAAAATTCTTTAAGTAATGAATGATAAGTGATGTGATTGACTCATCATTCACCAATCAAAAAAAGTTGCCTTTACCTTTGCCGGAGATAACTATGTGTTTTTTATATGATTCATTGATGTATGTTGGGCTTCCTGAGTCCCGGAGAGAAGCGATTTAAAATTTCGAAGCGTGGGATTCTAACTTTATCTGTCTCCGAGGTTCTCGAATACCTATCCTAGCAAATAAGTTATGCCCACGCTTTCTGCGCGAGCGTTTACTAACTTATTCTTGCTAGGATGAAATTTTCGAGATTTCGAAGACAAGAATAAAAGCTAACGCTTTCTTTAACTAATATGTAATTCTAAAAAATATTTTCGGTTTTTAATCAAAACATTGATTAAAAACCGCGCAAAAATACTAAGATTCTATTAAACTAAAAAATAAAAGTAAAAATAGTTTTTGCCAATCGCTGTTGCGCGTTAAGTGAAAAGGAGGTTTTTGCGCTGCATACAAAGGCAAATCCAACTTGCGAAACAGTGTTTCTATACCGTCAATAACGAAACCGGTGGGAATCTATTCCGCTGTGTTTCCCAGCGTTTCGCGGTATAATTTCTTGTCCTGAATTACTTCCAGCGCTTTGTCCAATGCGGCATCTTCGCGCAATTCGTAAATCAATTGCCCTTTCGCATAATAATACTGTTTCATTATCTCGGACGCTAAAAGTTTGACGATTTGTTTCTTATGCAGTTCCAGATCCCGGTCCAGATCCGGTTTGAGTTTGTTTTCCAATGCCCGGAATTCTTCGGAAGCCGTATCGTAATAACCTTCAAATTCCATGATTTTCTTCATCGATTCCAGCGCTTTTTCACTTTGCCGGTCGTAGGAGAAGTTTTTCGATTGAACAAATTCTTTGAACGAGGTATAGATTGTATCCGTCAGGACAAATTCGGAAGGCGGGGCAATATTCGGATGATTTTCCCGCCATTTCACCACAAAATCGAAAAAAAGCGCGTTCGCATCCAAATAATAAAGCATCGTCGGCACGTTTTCTTCCTCCACCACAAAGTCCGGCAATATGCCGCCGCCATCCCTGACCGGGCGGTTATGCCGCGTATAATATACCGTTGTCAGGCTGTCGGGGATGGACGCGGTTTTCCCGTTTGCATCCCTGTCGGAATAATCGATCGCCTGAATCGAGCGGCCGCTAGGAATATAGTATTTCGCCGTGGTCATCTTTAACCGTTCATTGTAAGGCAATTCCCGTGTCGATTGAACCAGCCCTTTGCCGTAGGTTCGCGTTCCGACAATAATTCCCCTGTCCAGGTCCTGAATCGTGCCGGACAGAATTTCCGAAGCGGAAGCCGAATTTTCATTGACCAATATAACCAAAGGCAAATCCGGCTCGACAGGATCCTGCGCCGCCCTGTAAATCCGGTCCATTTGCTTGACTTTCCCTTTCAGCGAGAGCAAGAGTTCGCCTTTCGGGAGGAAAAAATTAAGTATATCCGTACATTCTTCAATCACGCCGCCGCCGTTGTTTCGCAGGTCAATTACCAGCGAAGTAATCTGATGATTGTTTTTCAGGTCCAGCAGCGCTTCTTTTACCGACCGGGCGCTATTGACCGTGAAACCGGAGAGATGAATGTAGCCGACGCCCTCTCTGAGCAGCCCGTAATAACTCACCGGATTGATATGAATCCGTTTCCGCTCAATCGTCGCTTCCCGGAGCTTCTTTTCGCCCGTCCGCCGGAATTTCAGTTTAATATTCGTATGAGGTTGTCCTTTCAGGCGGTCGCTGGCATAAGAAGACGATTTTCCTTCCATGCTTTCGCCGTCGATTGTCACAATTTCGTCACCGGGAATTAGTCCGGCCGAAGCCGCCGGCATGTTTTCATACGGATCTACCACGATAATTTTGTCGTCGCGCATAGAAATAACGGTGCCGATGCCCCCATATTCTCCCGTCGTCTGAAACTGGAAATTCTGCATATTTTCTTCCGGAATGTATTCGGTATAAGGATCTAACTGCCGCAACATATAAGCGATATTGTTCCGGATAATCTTTTCGGTCTCAATCGAATCCACGTAATACAAACTCAATTCCCTGAAAAGGGAATTGAAAATATCCAGGTTTCGGGTAATTTCGAACCGTTGTTCTTCAGACAACTGCGCCCGGAGCTTTGAGTGATGACCCGCCGACAAAATAAAAAACACGATAATTCCGATACGTACAGCTTTCATAGGATATAAATTTTTTTGCAAAGATATTGTATAATTAGAAAAATACCTTTACCTTTGCAACGCATTTAAGAAAAAATGACAAAAATTCTTCCTTAGCTCAGTCGGTTAGAGCATCTGACTGTTAATCAGAGGGTCCTTGGTTCAAGTCCAAGAGGGAGAGCGGAAAAGTTTAGCAATCCACTGTAAATCAAAAGTTGCAGTGGATTTTTCTTTGAAAGAGGGGAACCCGCGGTAATTGTAGAAAAATTATTTTACCTTTGATGCTCGGAAAACAAAGAAAGACATTCATTTAATTCCTTTTATAACGAACTGTTGTATGAAAAATATTCAACAATTATTAACAGAGTGGCAAGCCACGCAACCGCTGGACAAAGCTTTGCAACGGCGTTTTGACCAATCGTTTATGATTGACTTTAACTACAATTCAAATCATTTGGAAGGCAATACGCTCACTTACGGACAGACCAGGTTGTTGTTGCTTTTCGGTAAAATCAAGGGGGAGGCATTGTTTCGGGATTGCGAAGAAATGAAAGCGCACAATGTGGGGCTTGAAATGATGAAGGTAGAAGCCCTCGACCGGAAACGTCCTTTGTCCGAAAATTTTATCCGCGACTTGAATCGGACGATTCTTGCCGGCGATTTTCACAAAGTAAGCCGGGACGGCACTTACAGGTATAAAATTCACACGGGAGTTTATAAAACCCGCCCCAATTCCGTTATTACCCCGAGTGGCGAAATGTTTGATTATGCTTCGCCCGAAGAAACCCCTTCGCTGATGGGAGACCTGATCAAATGGTACAACGATGCCGAACAGGAAGCCGTTCTCTCGCCGATTGCGCTTGCGGCTCTGTTTCACTATCGTTACATTCGCATTCACCCATTTGAAGATGGCAACGGCCGAATTGCCCGCCTGCTTGTCAATTACATTCTGTTGCGGCACAATTATCCGATGCTTGTGATTCCAACGGCCGACAGGAAAAATTACCTGAACGCGCTGAGTGCATGTGACGAAAATACAGGAAAAGAACCATACAAAGGCGCAAATGCTACTCTCGAACAAATCGAACCTTTTTATGACTACATTTATTCTTTGGTAATAAAAAAATTGAGTTTTGCAGTTAAACTGCTCAGAGGTTTGACGACAGATATTTCCGAAACAGACGAAGTACAACAAAAAGAATCTGTTCAAGTGGACAATGTCAGTGTAAATGTCAGTGTAAATGTCAGTGTAAAAGATAAAATACTTGATATAATTGTTCAGATGCCGACGGTTACCGTTAAGGAACTCTCAAAAATACTGTCTGTTAGTGAAAGAACTATTTACCGGCAACTCGAAAATTTGAAAAGTGAAAACAAAATTGAACGTGTCGGTTCCGACAAAAACGGATATTGGAAGATTAATTGACAAAACAAAAGCCTGTAAGACAAGAAGGGGCGCAAAAAAAACGCTAACAGTACAATCGTAAACTGTTAGCGTTTTTGTTTTGCCTGTCTACGCTACTTCGCCTGTTCGATTCGCAACGTCTTGGTCGGCTGATCGCAGACTTCCGTAGGACCAAAATACTGGATGGGTCCCGGATAAACGTAGTCGGTACGGATCGCCCATGAATCCCGTTGGGCGGCAAATGCCTTGAACGGACCGCCGTCTAAGGTTACCAGCGCTTTCTGGATAACCGGCTTCAATTCGCCGTGACGCCGTTCCATATTCATCATCATGGTGATCGGTACGCCGCCGGCGATCCATTCCGAAGCCGGGGCGGTCGTATTCCGGACGGACGACATATAGCCCGTTTTCCCGAAACCAATCAGCCCTGCTGCCGTGTAACCCAGTGAATAACAATAGTCCGCATCGTAGTTGGACGGCGCTGCGCAACGGCCTTCGTATCCGAAAAAGTGCGTCAGGGAAGCGAACTTGCCCGTGAATTTGCCCGTCGATGCCATTTCCGCTAAGCGTTTTCCGACCATCTCCGCCAGCAGTTTTTCCGTCTCAATCAGGGAGACCTGCACATTTCCGTGCGGGTCGCGATCCAATGTCAACTGGCGCGCAACCGTTTCGGGTAAGCTGGCATAAATCTTTGAATTTTCAGGACTTAATCTGTCGATGATATGCGCCCGCTGATGCGAACGTTTGATGCGCTTAAATTCGTCTTCGCTCTGCGCCAAGTATTCATTCAGTTCTTTGATCAGCTTTTTCATGGCAGGAATAAACTCAATCAGTCCTTCCGGAATCAGGACGGTTCCGAAGTTGTTGCCGTCGGCGGCTCTCCGGGCGACCACGTCGGCAATGTATTGAACTATATCGTCTAACGACTGGTTCCGCGCTTCTACTTCCTCCGAGATAATGCAGATGTTGGGCTGCACCTGAAGCGCACACTCCAACGCGATATGCGAAGCCGAACGTCCCATCAATTTGATGAAATGCCAATACTTACGGGCGGAATTGCAGTCGCGCTGGATGTTGCCGATGACTTCCGAATAGACTTTGCAGGCGGTATCGAATCCGAAGGATGTTTCGATCATGTCGTTTTTCAGGTCCCCGTCGATGGTTTTCGGACAGCCGATAACTTGTACCCCGGCATTTATCGCCGCATAATATTCGGCTAAAACGCAGGCGTTCGTATTGGAATCGTCGCCGCCGATGATAACCAACGCCGAGATATTCAATTTCTTCAGGATCTCCAGTCCTTTATCAAACTGTTCTTTGGTTTCCAGCTTGGTGCGTCCCGAACCGATGATGTCGAAACCGCCGGTATTGCGGTATTCATCGATAATGTCCGGCGTAAGTTCCATGTACTTGTGGTCGATCAAACCGCCGGGACCCAAGATAAACCCGTAGAGGCGGCTTTCGGGATGCATCCCTTTGATACCGTCGAAGATGCCGGCAATCACGTTGTGTCCGCCCGGCGCCTGTCCGCCTGACAGGATCACTCCTGCGTTGACAGGGGGATATTCCTGCTTTTCTGACCCTTCCACAAACTGGATGACCGGCATTCCGTACGTATTCGGGAATAATTTCCGGATAGATTCCTTGTCGGAGATCGACTCGGTGGGCCGGCCTTCTTCTATTTTTACACTTTTCCCTTTTAACGTTTTCGGGACTTTCGGCTCGTAAGCGGCACGAGCCATTTGCAAAGCGCTTTTTGTCATTGTTCTTGTTATTTTTTACGTATATTTTAATAAGGGGGGCAAATTTCGTTATTTTTCTCTGTATTTGAAATACTTTTTCGAAAAAAATGCTTAAAGCCCGGGAAAGAATTGCATGGGTGTCCGGGCGGCGGCTGCGCCGGCGCCTCTTTTATTTTTAACAAAATAACCGCAGTAGACAACAGTACCATGCCTTAAAATACAAAAGCGGCTGTTGCGCCGGACACGCAGTGTCTTTTATATTTTAAAGGAATACGGTGTATAGGCTTGGCTGCGGAGGCGCTGTCTGTTCTTGTTGCTTCATGAAAATAAAAGAGGCTCCGCCTCCAATTTATTTGTTCAACGT
>JAIRSN010000266.1 GCA_031255425.1 Dysgonamonadaceae bacterium | reverse complement strand
AGGTAAGTGCCTTCGATGCGCACTTTCTTCAAAAACACCCGGATGTCGAAGAAATGCCCGGCGGGGAAACGGTCTTCTTCCTGAATAATCCGCGTAAACTCTTGTATCCGGTGGAGTTGTTTCCGGATAAAATCGTAATCGGACGAAAAAGCCATTTCCGAAACCTTCTCTTCCCCTAACGCAGAAAGGCAGCGGGAGGAAACCAACTGCCTTATCTTATCAAATCCGATTTTATATTCAAAAATTTCAGGATAAATCATTCCCTTCTGTTTTTTCCGCACCGGCGCGCAAGGCATTCAGGTTCATTTCTACGATTTCGTCCCCTTTCCTGCCGAAAATAGAGCGGATGCCGTTTTCCAATCCGGGGAATCCGATGTTGAGGTACCTGGCGGCAGCGCCCAGCAGGACAACGTTTCCGGAACGCGGGGCGCCCAGGTCTTTCGCTATCTGCTCCACATCCAGGATGATTTTGTGAGGAATCTTGTCAAATTCTTCCATCAGCTTACCGTATTCCGGGTAATGGGGGATATTTTCAAAAGGTTTGGAATTGGTGACGACCCACCCGTCTTTTTTCAGGTAGTGCAGGTAACGCAAGGCTTCCATCGGTTCGAGGGAAATAATAATGTCGACATTTCCCAGCGGGATCAGGTCGGAGGCGACCGGCTTATCGCTGATCCGGAGGTGCGACTGGACATCGCCCCCCCGCTGACTCATTCCATGTACTTCGGCCTGCTTCATAAAAAGGTTGTTTTGCAGCGCCGCTTCGCCGATAACGGCAGCAATCGAAAGGATTCCCTGACCGCCGACGCCGGCTAAAATTATATCTGTTTTCATTCCGGTAAATTATTTGGTACGTTTTTTTCTTGCAAGCGTCTGAATACATTCCCGGCAAGGGACAATCACAGAAACGCCCTGGTATTCGATTTCTTCGCGAATCATCTGCTTCATTTCTTCGTAATTCTTTTTCAGGGGGACAATCTCGCGCAGGTGTTCCGGATCGACTCCGATGCCTTTGCATATCGCATGGATACGTCCGGTGGCGGCAGAATCCTGCCCGCCGGTCATCCCGGTCGTTTCATTGTCCGAAATAATAACCAGGACATTGGCGCCGGAGTTGACACAATCCAGCAGCCCGGTCATCCCCGAATGAGTGAACGTGGAATCGCCGATTACGGCAATGGCGGGAAAGACCCCCGCTTCCGACGCCCCCCGTGCCATCGTGATGGACGCCCCCATGTCGATGCAGGTGTTGATCGCCCGGAACGGCGGCAACGCGCCCAATGTGTAACAGCCGATGTCGCTGAATATTTTGGCGTTTGCGTATTCCCTTGCCACTTCGTTCAAGGCCTGGTACACATCCCGGTGTCCGCATCCGGCGCAAAGGGCGGGCGGACGGCTTTCGACAACTGCGGGCGTTTCGTAGTAGGTTGTCACTTCCATGCCCAGCGCTTTTCTTACCTTGTCGGGGGTCAGTTCCCCGTCGCGGCTGAGGGTTCCGTCCAAGCGTCCGTGTACATTTAATCCGATTCCCAGATAGCCTTTGAGCTGTTCTTCTACAACAGGGAAGCCGTCTTCCAGAACCAGGATTTCTTCGCATTGTCCCACCAGTTCCTGCAACTGTTTTTTGGGAACAGGATATTGGCTGATTTTCAACACGGGAT
Source organism: Dysgonamonadaceae bacterium (assembly GCA_031255425.1). GTDB lineage: Bacteria > Bacteroidota > Bacteroidia > Bacteroidales > Azobacteroidaceae > Azobacteroides. The sequence goes on along the minus strand of JAIRSN010000266.1, from coordinate 3,437 downwards.
TTTCAAACCCATCAGGATAGTTTTCCTGAAGGTAATTAAAGGCGATGCCGCAGGCGACAATGCCTAACTTCGCCGTTGAAGGTTTCGCAGGGATAAATAATTGATTAAACTTCGACTGTTCGGAGGCTTTCAGAAAGTCTTCCTGTTTTTCCAGCAAAACGCCGAACTGTTTGCGGGCATTCGCCGGCAGGAGAACAAACCGGGACTCGCTTCCTTCGGGTATAGCCACCGGATTTTGATCCGTTAATTCACGGGTGACCACCCCTGCCCTCGAATGTGCCATCCGGGTGGTGATGCGCAGCAAAATCGGGTAACCCAGCTTTTCCGACAACGCATATCCTTCGTACACCATGTCGTACGCCTCCTGCTGATTGGACGGTTCGAACACCGGAATCATGGCAAAACGGCCGTACAGACGGTTGTCCTGCTCGTTTTGGGAGGAGTGCATCGAGGGGTCGTCGGCGGTGACGATAATCATTCCGCCGTTGATTCCCGATATGGCAATGTTCATAAAGGCGTCGGCGGCAACGTTCAGTCCCACGTGTTTCATACAGGACAGGGTTCTTTTCCCTGCATACGACATTCCCAATGCCGCTTCCAAGGCTGTTTTTTCGTTACTGCACCACCGGGAAAAGATGTTTCGCTCTTTCGCCCGGCGCGACGATTGAATGTACTCCGTAATTTCAGTGGAAGGTGTTCCGGGATAAGAATAAACTCCGGATAATCCGGCGTCTATTGCTGCTTGGGCAATGGCTTCATCTCCTAAAAATAATAGCTTTTTCATTTTTGTAAAAATTATTGATTCACCAACAGGTTAACTGTTCTAAGATATTGGCTCGCCAAAGATACACTTTTTCAGGCAATTTTCCGTCAAGGCGTCCACTAAAAAAAGTAGATTTATGCGGTTTTTTAATTTGCCTGCATAAATCTACTTTACCGGTACGCCGTATTCCAAAGGATATTATTTGGTAACTGCGCTCAGGAATTTGCCGTTTGTAATGTATTTTACAAATTCCAGGTCTCTCAATGCCTGGGACGCCTTGGTGGAATCCAATGCAATGGATTCTTTCAGGTTATTGACGATTTCGTCCAGGTTATTGGTCCTTGCGCCGACAATGGCTTTCAGGTAATAAGTGGTAGCATCCGGTCTTTCGACGGCATTTAAGGTATTCATTGCCTTGCTGTAATCTTTCGCCAGGATTTGGGCGATCGCTGCGTTGTTGCTTGCGGTCGAGAATGCTTTTTCCGCCTGGGTATAGTTACCGTTCAGTACGGCTAAGTATCCTCTTGCATTATCCAGGCCGGATACGCCGGCGGCATTGCCGAAGTATTGTTCCGCTTTTTGTTTATCTCCTTTTATCAAAGAGGTAAGACCCAGGTTGAAGTTGGCTTCCGGAATATTTCCTTTCAGTTGTTTGGCTTTGTTGAAAAGCGATTCTGCTTCGGACATATTTCCTTTGATAAATTCGACGACTCCCAGGTTGTTGAATCCGCGCGGATCGTTTGCAAACAACTCGGTTGCTTTCTTGTAGATAATGCCTTTCGCCTGTATCTGGGATGCCAGGTGACCGCCGTAGAGCAATTCTTCCACGTTCAGGGCGCTGGGGTTGGAAACGGCAAGGGACAAGATTTCTTCATCGGTTTTTCCGATAATCTCAATGTTGGCGGTCAACCGGGAACGGCGCAGTTGGGGAAGGATTTCTTCGGCAAGAGCGGAATAGACGGCGGAAATATTCTTGATTTCGCGTTCTCTTTGTTCCGAATCCGAATACATCGAAAGCACCCGGAGAATCAAGTCTTTGTCCTGGATGTTCGATTTTTCGACCAGTTCTTTGAATCCGTCCCAGTCCTGAGCGGTGTAACGGGCATTGACGGGCACGTCTACTTTCGCTTTTTTCAATTCTTTTGCCAGGTACCGTTCGGTGTTTGCTTCCCGTTTTTCGGCGAGTTTTTCGTTCAGCTTATAACCGCCGTCGGGGGATGCATACGACGAAATTTCGACGTTGACGTTCTGTTTCGGGTCGGCATTTGCATTCTTGACAAGGTTGTTCCAGTCCGCGAGTTCGCTCTTTTTCATTTCGTTCGCGCGGAGTTCGGCTTGCTGGATCAGGAACATAATGTTTGCATCGTGCGCTTCTTTGATAATCCGTTGGAAATTATCTGCGGCTATCGCCGGATTTTCGGAAGCTGCATTCAGCAATGCTGCTGTTGCGAGTACGCCGTCGCCGATTTTTACGTCGGGCAGGGTCACTTGTTTTTTTCCTATCGCCGCGTTGAATGTAAGGTACAACTGCGAATTTTGCATTTCGGGCGTGTAGTCAAACTCGGATTTCATGACTACGTTTGCGCCTTCTTTCTGCGGAATCACCTGGCCGTTGCCACTCACTTTTTCTCCCTGGTAATTGTAGGAGGTGCCTTTGGCTTCACCTCCGTCGTAACGGAGAACGGGTGTCACGGTTAGACTTGCCTTTTTATTAAACCATTCAGCCGGGAATGTGGCATTGATTGTCACGGGGACTTTCTCTGCTACTAATTCTAATGGCTGAGGCTGAACTTTAATGTAGTCCGATGCCAATGGATTCAGACTACTTTTACAAGATGTGAAAAATCCAACGGCTACTAATAGCAGCGATATGGATAAAAAGAAACTTTTTTTCATGATGTGAAACGTTTATTTGAATTATTAATAACAATTATAACAGGTAAATCTGTTTTTTTGTTTTGTGAAATCTTATATCCGTTTTTTCTCGAATATCGTTTTTCAAAAAACTTTTCCGCAAATATAATACAATTTTTACATCCAACAAATAGGGAGACACGCAGTGTCTTTTATATTTTTTTTGAAGCATGGCATATCTGCCTGGCTGCGGGTATCATCCTATACCTATATATAAGGTGTAATGAAAAACCTCATTTCCACCTGATTTTATTAATAAAACAACCTCAGTAGCCACAAAGACACCCACACACGACCCTGAAAGGGTCGAATAACCCAGCCCAGGGCAATCGCCCTGGGTCGTATGGAATGGGGGGCTACCCAGGGCGAATGCCCTGGGCTGGGCTATATGACCCTTTCAGGGTCAGGCGCGTCATCATCCTATACCTATATATAAGGTGTAATGAAATATACCGTACTCCTTTAAAATATAAAAGACACTGCGTGTCCGCCGCAAAATGGAATTATCAAATGTTAATTGAATTGTTAAATGCTAATTGTTAATAAACCTTTACTTCTTTTTTTATCTCAAATGGCTTTCGGGGTATCCCGGAAAGCGTTTATGGGATTTACGAGGCGTTTTCGAGGTAATCCCGAAAACGTGAATGTTAACGCCGGGAAGTTTTCGGGACATCCCGAAAACGTGAATGTTAACGCCGGGAAGTTTTCGGGACATCCCGAAAACGTGAATGTTAACGCCGGGAAGTTTTCGGGACATCCC
>JAIRSN010000220.1 GCA_031255425.1 Dysgonamonadaceae bacterium | reverse complement strand
GTAACTTTCCGACTGAATTCATGGCTTCGCCGCAAGGCGGCGGCGCAGCCGCTTTTATAATTTTAAATGGTACGGTGTATTTGCTTGGCTACGGAAGCGAAGGGACGTTTTCGCAGTTCTGCGACTTCGTAAATATGTTAATTTATGTTGGTCGCGAATGCGCGATTTCGCGAAAATGTTAATTTCTGTTGGTCGCGAGTGCGCGACAACGAAAAAATTTCTTCGGGACGTTTGCGCGAACACGCGACGACGTAAAAACTTCTTCGGGACGTTTGCGCGAACGCGCGACGACGTAAAAACTTCTCCGGGACATTTGCGCGACTGCGCGACGCCGTAAAACCTTCTCCGGGCCGTTTGCGCGAACGCGCGACGCCGTAAAAACTTCTCCGGGACGTTTGCGCAGATGCGCGACGGCATGAAAACTTTCCGGGGACGTTTGCGCAGAGCTGCGGCGCCGGCAAAACCTCATTTCCACCTAATTTTATCAACAAACAACCTCAGTAGGCGGCGCAGCCGCTTTTGTATTTTTGGGCGGCAGTTTCCCATGTGCAGCCAAGCAGTTATGCCGCACCTCTTTAAAATATAAAAGCGGCTGCGCCGCCTTCGCTAAAATATAAAAGAGGCTGTGCCTCAAATTATAAAAGACACTGCGTGTCCGCCTCCGCCGCAGTAGTCAGGATCTGCCCGATGATTTGCAGTAAATCGTCTGTTTGGGAGAGCCGGTTGGTGTTGATGGCGACACTTCCCGCATTATAAGGACCGTAAACCGCCGTATTTGTAATCGCAAACAGCCCCGCGACCGGAATACCGGCAGCGCTCGCAAGATGCATAATACCGCAGTCGGCACCGATGTAAATCACCGTATTCGCCATCAACGCAGCTATTTCACGAATATCTTTGCTGTAAAAAGCCGGCGCCCGGAACGCTATCTGAGACACATTTTCTATCGGCAACACCTCAATAATATGGTAGCCGCCGCCGTATTTTTCCTTCAGTTTTTCATAGAAAGCCGTCCACCAGGCGACAGGATAACACTTCCCCCCCGTAGCGTAGGTATATAATGCAATCGACTTCCGCGCCGGGCTTACCAGCTTGTCCAACTGCGCTTTTCCGTGGGCAAGCTCGGAAGGCGTCAACCGGACATCCAGCACCGGCATCGCCGCCCGGTTCACGTTGCATCCCGACAGGGAAAGATAACGCCGCAGGTTGTAGACCGCCGTTTTGGCAATATGATCGTAATCGTTGTATACGGATTTAAGCTCCGGATATTCGTCGCCGTAAAGTTTTATTTTCGCCCTTGCAAAGGCGGTCGAAAGCCGTCCCGACGAAGAGTTGCTCACGGCATTGATCACCAGGTCGTAACGGCGTTTAACCAGCGACAACCAAACGCCCGTGTAAGCGATCAACTCTTTGAAAGGCTTTCTGGGCAACCGGATAATGCGGTCTACATTTTCGTAGTTCTCAAAGACGACGGAAGCGATTCCACCCCTTACAAACAGGTCAATTTTCGCATCCGGAAAAATCAGGCGGATTTCCTGCACCAGTGGAGTCAACAGCAGTTGATTTCCCAGGCGGTTATTGGGACGGCTGATTAAAATTCTCCGGACTTTTTCCGGATTCGAAAGGACGGGGGCGTTTTTTTTCCGGCGATTCCCAATGTTTTGTGTCAAGCCGTGCATAATCGTTCCCCGTACTGTGTTTACTCGTTTTTTGAATGTCATAATCGTATTATAGTTTAACTGCAAGGTCAGCGTATCAGTTCGATAAAGCTGTAAGGATAAGGATTTTTTTCGTCTGCCGGAAACGTTTCCCTGCTTATTTCCCTCCATTCGCGGAGATCGAAACGGGGGAAAAAAGCGTCTGCTTCCGGAAAAGCGGCGTGGATTTTAGTCAGGTAAATCTTGCCTGCCGCCGGCAACGCCTGTGCATAGATTTGAGCGCCGCCGATAATAAAAACTTCTTTTTCATTCGCCAGGCGGATCAACGCCGGGTCCAGCGCCGGATACACGTCCGCACCGTTGATTTTCAACTCCTTGTTGCGGCTCAGGACGATGTTTTTCCGGTTGGGGAGCGCACCGTTCGGCAGCGATTCGAAGGTTTTCCGTCCCATAATCACGGCGTGTCCCTGTGTGATTTCCTTAAAATGTTTCAAATCGGCGGGAAGCCGGCAAAGGAGGCGGTTCCCTTTTCCGATTTCATCGTTTTTTCCCGCAGCGGCAATTATGGAAAGAATCATTGTCGAATGTGTCGTTAAATGCGTCGTCAAATGTTTAACCGGTAACTGATTCCGATCAAACCGTAGATATTGTACATTTTGAAAGTAATGCCGGTAAAACCGGAAGGAAACAACGGTTTTAATCCCCAGCTTAACTGCCCTCTCAAGGCAAAATTGGAGTAGAACACCCGTTCGCCGGCAAGCAATACGCCGTAATCGAGTGCGTTTTGCTCTTTTGAGAAATCGAAAGAGGCATGGTCGACCAGCGTCTTTTCGCCGATCGGGCTGTCCTTGCGAATCGATCCGCCGGAAACGCTTCCGTTGAAATGCGGATGATAAAGGTAGGCAAGGTAAAAACCTGCTTGAACCAGCCACTTATCGGAAATCCGGCGGGTGGCAAGGACTGGAAGGGAGAGGTAGACATTCCGGATTTCCGTTGTATTCTTTCCCGTGAAATTCCCCGTGAATTTTTCATCCTTCATATCTATTTCGGTATGCAGGCTTTTCACCTCGTCGCGTACCGTAAATCCTTTGTGATCCAATGTCATCTGGGCGGATATTCCCCATTTTTCGTTCAGCCACCGGGTGGCTTCCAACGCGAAATGGGGCGCAATTCCCGAAGGGGAATATTTCTCTATTTTCCGGATTTCCGCCGGAAGCGAAAGCGGGGAAGTCGCGCCCAAATTGTATCCGGCGTTGATTTTAAATTCCCACGAAGGAGCGGTATTTTCCGCGCTTGCCCGCAGGGAAGGAAAACAAAGGAGCAGGATGATTGCCCCCTGTTTCAAAAATAAGATTTTATTCGTCATTGGTTTCATAAATCAGTTGTACGTTATCGATAATTAAGGTGTTTCCGGGACGGCCTTCGTAGTATCCTCCGCGGTAGCTGGAAGCAAAAACGATGGTCAGTTTGTATTCGTTGTTATCCAGTTCGTTCCAGGCAAAAGGCACGGCATAGGAAAGGTAGTCGAACCCGGCTTCAAAATAGACGAAGTCTGTTTCCTGCCGGATGTTTTCGGGGGGTACTTCCGCGCGGGCGATAATGTTCGGCGAATCGTCGATATTGTCGCCGTAGAGAAATTCCACGTTGTCGCCGGTTTTGAACAGGACGGCATAGATGGAACACTTGTCTTTTTTCGTTGCGTCGCGGTCGCCATTGCCGTTGATATAGTCCTCAACGCCTTCTTTATAGATATAAAACCCGGTCAACTTAACCGGCTTTCCGCTGTTGAAGGGCACGCCGAAAAGGGTGGCTTTCAACGGGTCTATCAACCCCATCAACGGGCTGAATCCGCCCAGATACAAAGATCCTGCCAGGCAGGGAATGTACGTGACCCCTCCGGCAATTTCTCCCGGACCGGTCATCGTGCGCAATTCCACCGCCGTATTGCCGGCAATGTGCTTGGGGCGCACCGGATATTCGTCCGCCTTTTTAGACGAACTGTTCCAGGCGATTGCCACGCCGTTGTTGCTGGAATACCATTGCAGGGGTCCTTCCTTCGGGTTTTCGTAAAGGAAACCGGAACTCGGCCTGACCCATGTTTCGAAGCCGAAATTCAGGGGAAAATCGTTCACCTGAATCACCGAATATGTTTTGGTATATTCTTTACTTTGGGAAGTTACGTCAATAAAAAAGAGCGTATCGCCCGGTGTGGCATGGTTTCTCGCCCGGTAGCTCGCTCCTTCGGACAGTTCGATGGATACAATATCGCTCGCTTGCAGTTGCACACTGCGCTTCGGATAAAGCACAATATAGTCGTTGTATATATCGATGCTTTTGGTTCTCAAACTGTTTTCGGTAAAAGAAATAGCCACGATGTCCGCTTCCGGATTGGGCGCTTCGTCTTTGATACAGGAGGAGAAAAAAAGAATGGCCAGGAGCAACGGCAGTTGTTTTATCATATTTGTTATCATTTGGGGGATATTAAAATTTTCTATCCCTGTGGGGCGATGCCCCACAAAGATAGAAATCGTATTGTTCCGGCAGGAAAGCGTTATTCTTTCGTTCCGGTGAAAACAACATCCGGGAGAGGCACGGGAGAATTGTTGGCCGATAATTTTATATCCAGGTTAGCGACTCCTTCGCCGTTGATCGTACCGCTTACAACGACCGAAATGGGCACTGATACAGCTACCGGTTCTTTTATTTCGGCGTTAAAAGAAGTGCTACCCGCAATGTGATACTCCTCTTTGCCGTAAGTAACGGTCGATTCGCATTTAATGTTGACCGGCAATCCGTAGATATTCTGATCCATCTTCAACAGCACTTTCTTTCCCGAAACTTTTTCAATGTCGATCACTGCATCCGTTGCGATCCGTACGCCTTCAGGAGTAGAGATGTCTCCTGTGTACTTTCCGGCGATTTCTTTCGCATAGTCTGTCTTATCCTTCCCATTGTCATTGTCCTTGTCGCAAGACACCATTCCGATACACACACCGGCGATCAGAATGAAAAATAATTTGATTTTTGTATTCATTTTAAACTAAAAAAAATTAATAATGAGTGGCAAAGGTAATTTATTTTGCGCACAGTTCAAAATGCCGTCCGGACGGTTGTTGTGTGTTTGGCGGAAAAGGAGAAAAAGACACAGCGTGTCTTTTATTTTTAATAACAAAAGCGGCTGCGCCCCGCCAACCCGCAGGGTTGAATATGAGTAACCCCGGGTGCAAACCCGGGGTAGAGGAACCCCGCCCCCTCCACCCGACCCCGCAGGGGTCGAATAACCCAGCCCAGGGCACTCGCCCTGGGTCGCGCGGGGGCGCGGGGGTGAGGGTAGCATCATCCTATACATATATACAAGGTGTAATATAAAAGCGGCTGCGCCGCCATTTGGAATTTTTGAATAATTCATGTAAGTTTGCATCTCTCTGAAAAATCAATCATAAAAGAAAGTTTAGAAAAGTATGAAACACGAAACAAACATTGAGTTCTATGAAAATCGTACACTGGGCGAACGATTTTCCGTAACCGGCGATTTTATTCTTCAAAAGGGGAAGGTATTGTTGAAAAGTACAATGTATATCGCTCTTCCGCTTATCCTGCTGTATGGTTTTCTCTCCGATTATTACACGCGGGAACTGCTGGCGAATATTCGTTCTGCTCCCGATCACCTGAATATCAACTGGATTTCGACGGTGGCGGTGGTATTGGTTTTCGTATTGTCGCTTCTGTTCCTTCTTTCCATGACCGGCGCTATCCTCAGCCGGTACGTAAAAGGAATCCCGACGGAGAAAATCGCCCGGCAGGACCTGGCAGCGAATGTGTTCCCGCTGATGAAGAAACTGTCGATACAGCTTTTAATCGTCGCATCGGTACTGATACTCCTGACCCTTTTAATGGGCGTGCTGGTCTACTTTTCCACATTTGCCGGCCGCCTTTTCACAACCGTATCCGTTGCGTTGATTCTTCTTGCCTATTTCGCCGCCCTGGTGGTCGCCTGTTCGGTTCTATCGTTGGCGCCGTATCCCGTTCTTTTTGAGGATGCGACGGCATGGCAAGGCATCAAAAAAGGCGTCCGGTTGGGATTTAAACACTGGGGATCTACCTTTTTATCCGCCTTCCTGGGAGGACTCGTTTTAACCGCCCTTTGCTACATCGTATCCATGCCTTACTCCGTTTATGTGATGTTCCACATGGAAGAAGGAGGCATTCCGGGGTATGTGTTCGCCTTTTTGTCTTCCTTTGCCTCCTTCGCGCAGTACGTTGTGTTTTTTATTTTCATGGGTTTCCAATACACCTCCATTGTAAGGAAAGAAGAACGCGACCCGTTGCAGGATTAAGGATTATTATATACCTTTGGCGCAAATTGTTAATAATACTTGGAGCAATTTTCTAAAGACAATTTGCATGAAAAAGTTTTTTTATCTTTTGTTTCTGATCCTTACCGGGCTTCACGCGCCGCTGTCGGGACGCGACATTGTGTGGAAAGCCGGCGTTCATTCTTTTTTCGACAATACCGAATTTGGTCATTCGGCCGTTCAGATTCCGCAATCCATGGGGGGCGTGCATTTAGCGCCCGAAATCGGGTTGGATTGGAAGAACGGGCACCGTATTTTTGCCGGTGCCGACGTCCTGCACGAATTTGGCAGCAATAAAATCGTTGATTATGCCTGTCCCTTTGTTTATTATCAATATGAAAACAGGGGATTCCGGTTTTATATGGGCGCCATCCCGCGCCAGGTGGCTTTGGAGGAATATCCGCGGATGTTTTTTCAGGATTCCATCCGGAATTACCGCCCTTCCCTGAACGGTTTTTTCTGGGAATACAAGCGGAAAGAAAATTATGCCAATATCTGGCTGGACTGGGTAAGCCGGCAAACCGAAAAGCGGCACGAGTCGTTCTTTATGGGTTGGTCGGGGCAGTATAACCGGAGCCTGTTTTACGCAAGGCATTTCGGGTATATGCTTCACTTTGCAGGGGTCATGCATCCGGAGATACCGGAAGCTGTTCACGACAACGGCTTGCTGCTAACCTCTTTGGGGATTGACCTTGCCCCGGCAACGGCTTTCGAAAAGCTGGAACTCAACGCCGGCTGGACAACCGGTCTCGACCGCGACCGCGACATCGGCCGCTGGAATACACCGCAGGGCGTGCTTTCCGAATTGAAAATAGAATACAGGGGGCTGGGGATATTCAATACCTACTACAAGGGCGACAGTCAGCAGGTGTTTTACGACGACCACAGCAACCAGCTTTATTGGGGCGATCCGGTCTATCGTTCAACGGAATACAACCGGAGCGACCTCTATGTTTATTTTATTAAAACCAATGTTGTAAAACTGAAGTTTATTTATTCTTTCCATTTTATGGAAGGAAAAGCCTACCACGAGCAGTCGTTTTATGCGACTTTCGATCTGGATAATCTAAAGAACAGGAAAAATGAAAAGAGATATACGTATTTGTGGGATGATTGGTTTTGACTGGAAACGCTTGCTGTACCTGTTTCTTGCCGTTTGGGCAGGCGTCAACCTGGTCCAGGCGATTTTCACGGAAGTGATGAGCGACGAGGCATATTATTTTTTATACGGCGAAAACCTGGCTTGGGGCTATTTCGACCACCCGCCGATGGTGGGATTGATGACTTTCCTCTCCAACCTGTTTTGGGGAGGCAACCTCTCGGTCCGGTTTGTGACGGTTGTCCTTCAGTCGTTCACGCTGCTTCTGATCTGGAAAACGATTGCCGACAAGAGGCCGGAAATCGGGCGGGTCGTGTTGTTTTTCGTGATTGCCGCGTCGCTGGTTATGTTTCAGGTATACGGATTTGTCACCACGCCCGACGCGCCTTTCCTGTTTTTCACGGCGCTGTTTCTATTCTCTTACAAAAAGTTTCTGCGGAACGAATCCCTGCTGCATACGTTTTTGCTTGCCGTCGCTATGGCGGGCATGATTTACAGCAAATACCACGGGGTGCTGATCATCGGCTTTGTCCTTCTGTCCAACCTGCGCTTGCTTTCCCGTTACAAGTTCTGGCTTGCCGGATTGCTGGCGGTTGGGTTGCTTCTCCCGCATATTTACTGGCAGGCGGCAAACGATTTTCCCAGTTTCAAATACCACCTGAGCGACCGCAACAGCCGTTTCCGGTGGAATTATTTGCTGGAATACCTTCCCAACCAGTTGGCGGTGTTTAATCCTTTTACCTTCGGGGCGGTTGTTTATATTCTTCTGAAATACAAACCGAGAGACGTCTTCGAACGCGGATTGTATTTCCTGATCGCCGGCGTCGTGCTGTTTTTCTGGGCGATGAGTTTCAGGGGGCATGTCGAACCGCATTGGACGGTGGCGTGTTCCATTCCGATGCTGGTGCTGCTTTACCGCCGCAGCCTGGAAAATCCCCGGTTGCTGCGGTACGTGAAAAAGGCGATTGCGCCTTCGCTTTTCCTTCTCCTGTTTGCCCGCATCCTGCTGCTTGCCGGACTGCTGCCCGAAAAGTTGGGGTTCAGCGGGAAACGGGTGAAAAATGAAATCATCTGTTCGGTGGTGGGCGATGTGCCGGTTGTCTTTACCGGTTCGTTTCAGGGTCCGTCCAACTATCACTTTTTCACCGGGAAAGAATCGTTTGTACTCAGCGCAATCGGCGGGCGGCAGACCCAGTTCGATCTTTGGGAGAAAGAACTGGCTCACCAGGGCAAGCAGGTATTTATTTACAGCGGAAAGAACAACAGCCCTTTCGACGGCTATTTCGCGGAAAACTTCCAGTCGGTCAACCGGATCCGGATCGATTTCACCCTGACGGAAACGGAAGTGCGGGCGGGCGATACGATTCGCGTTCCTTTCCGGATGCAGAATCCCACGGCGGTGGCGGTCGACTTCCATCACCCGGCGTTTCCGGTGAATTGCCGGGCGGCGTACCAGGTGGATGAGCGGAGGGGTGCGCTGACCCTGGCGGATTGTGTGCCGGACACGCCCCTGGGGATACTTCCGGCAAAGGAAACGGCGGAAGGATTTTTCACGGCAATCGTTCCGGACCTGGCGCCGGGCAACTACCTTTTCTCCCTTTCGCTGGTCAATTCCATTTGCGCCGCCCGCAACAGCGATCCGGCCGGATTGAAAATACAAAAGAGATGACCGGTTCGTTCTTTCTCCTGAAGTTTCTAAAGTTCTGCCTGGTGGGTCTTTCGGGGATGGTGATCGACTTCGGAATCACCTGGCTGCTAAAGGAAAGGATAAAAATCAACAAATACATCGCCAATTCCTGCGGATTCGCCCTGGCTGCTCTTTCCAATTACCTGTGGAACCGGATCTGGACGTTCGGAAGCCACAACGAACATATCACCGCCGAGTTTTTGTCGTTTTTCCTTATCTCCCTGCTGGGTCTCGGGCTGAACAACTTCGTTCTCTGGGTCGTATCAGACCGACTGAAACAAAACTTCTACTTCTCCAAAGTCCTTGCAATCGGCATCGTCACCGTGTGGAACTTCGGCATGAACTTTATTTTCACGTTTTAGTTCCGTCGAATCGCGGAATAATGCTATCTTTGCTTCTTATTAAAAACAAAACAATTCTAAATTCAATCCGAAAATGAATACAAAAAACATCCTTTTTCAGTGCAGAATCCTCCTGTTTCTGCTGGCTTCCCTGTTCAGTATAAGTGAAGCAAATGCGTTCGATTCCGCCCTTTCGTTGCCGAAAGACAATACGAAAGTCTCCTATGTATCTCAGCGTCCGGAGGAAAAGGCGCGCCTGTTCCGGTCGGTTGCCGTGGAAAAAAAGATTAAAGAAGTGTGCCGGCAGTTGAGCAATCCCAAACTCTCGTGGATGTTTGCCAACTGTTTCCCGAACACGATAGACACGACCGTTCACTACCGCGTTTCGGACGGCGAGGACGACACTTTTGTTTATACCGGCGACATTCATGCCATGTGGCTGCGCGATTCCGGTGCGCAGGTGTTTCCCTACATCCGCCTGGCGAACGAAGATCCCGCCCTGAAAAAGATGTTGTCCGGCGTGATCCGGCGACAGACCCGGTGCATCTTGCTGGATCCTTTTGCCAACGCTTTCAACGACGGCGCGGTGGGCGGAGAGTGGCAGGCAGACCGTACCGATATGAAACCCGAACTGCACGAGCGCAAATGGGAAATCGACTCCCTTTGTTATGCCATCCGGCTGGCGTATGAATATTGGAAAAGAACCGGCGACACCGATGTCTTTACCGACGACTGGGTGCGGGCGATGGACTTGGTGGTGAAAACGTTGAAAGACCAGCAGCGCAAGGACGGGCTGGGCGCCTACCGTTTTCAGCGGAGAACCGAACGGGCGTCGGATACGCTGATGAACGACGGCTGGGGGCAACCGGTGAAGCCGGTCGGGTTGATTGCGTCTGCTTTCCGCCCGTCGGACGATGCGACGACTTACCTGTTCCTGGTGCCTTCCAATTTCTTCGCCGTCAGCTCCTTGCGCAAGGCTGCCGAAATCCTGTCGACCGTGAAGAACAACACCAGGCTGGCGAAAGAATGTACCGGCCTGGCTTCGGAAGTGGCGGCTGCCTTGCAGAAATACGCCGTCTACAATCACCCGGAGTTTGGAGAGATATACGCTTTCGAAGTGGACGGCTTCGGCAACCGGTCGCTGATGGACGATGCAAATGTGCCGAGTTTGTTGGCTATGCCTTATCTGGGCGATGTGGACGTGGACGATCCGGTTTATCAGAACACCCGCCGTTTTGTGTGGAGCGAAAGCAATCCGTACTTTTTCAGGGGAACGAAAGGCGAGGGCATCGGTGGACCGCATATCGGGTTTGATATGGTCTGGCCGATGAGCATTATGATGCGCACCTTCACCAGCCGGGACGACGGGGAAATCAAAGCCGGCATAAAAATGTTGCTGGATACGGACGCCAACACGGGTTTTATACACGAATCGTTCCACAAAGACGATCCTTCCAAGTTTACCAGGGAATGGTTTGCGTGGCAAAATACGCTGTTCGGGGAGTTGATTATCTCGCTGATCGATAACGGGAAATTAGA
>JAIRSN010000068.1 GCA_031255425.1 Dysgonamonadaceae bacterium | reverse complement strand
AAACGGTGCATTTGGATGCCGGCGAATATATATTGATGTTTCACATTCACTCGCTTCAAGGCGGCGATGTGGAAGTTTACGGCGTAGCCGCTACCGGCAATACGTTGCCGGACTATACTGCGATGGCTTCCGATGGAGCGGTATTGGGGTATAGTCAGTTGCCGACAACCGCCGGAGCCGACCAGCCCGTTTCCTTTACCGTGCCTGCGGAAGGCGCCGACGTCACCATAGGCTGGGTGTACAACACGGCGATTAATCCTGGTCATGGGCTTGTGAACTACAGGATGTCGGGTATAGATTTGTATAGAAACTGATGAATCACTAAAGGACTCTTTATCTAAGAGCAAGCCCTCTCCTTCTTCTTTCGGAAGGCGGGGGCTTTTTATGAACAAAAACCATCCATAGCCATCGGGAATGGTGAAGCATTTCGGTTTGTTGCCGGAAAAAAACGGAAATTCAATTTTAATAGAAATAAAATGAAACAAAATATTTTTTTGATAGGCGTCCTTTTCGCATGTATGCCGACGTTCGCACTGTCGGGATGCGGAAAGAATACTCTTCCGGAAGAAGGGTATAAACCCCAAAGCATCCAAGCCAACAAAACATCCATAGTACTGAAAGTAGGCGAGCAGGAACTGCTTACCGCAATGCCGGAACCCACCCCGGCAAATATGCCTAAGTTGCAGTGGTGGTCGTCCAATACAGAAGTGGTTACAGTAGCAAACGGACTGGTAGAGGCGGTTGCCGTCGGCGAAACGTCGGTCAACGTTGCTTGTCAGGACGTGCGTACGGCGATTACAGTCAAAGTGGTGGCGGACGATCTTCCCAATCCTCCCGACCCCTCCGGCAAGGTTGTCCTCTATGAGAGCCTGGTCAGCTCGCCGGCACAGGAAATAACGCTGAACGGCATGGGCACTCACACCGCCGACGGCCTGCTCATCACGGGCAAAGGAAATACGGTTCAACTGGACAAATTTTATGCACTGGCAGAACGCATGGTACAGTACAAAGTGACATTCTCCGCCGACGCCAGGGCAGTATTCAAGAGCAGTCAGGGCGATTTTAATGCTTATGTCGATGTGCCCAATAAGCGCATTTCCATCGCGACGAATCCGGTAACGGAGCTAAGGGTCGATTTTTTGCAGGGCGACCGCGAATATACGGTGGAAATTTACCATGTATATCAGCAGGCGAAAGTGCGGATCGTTGACGAACAAACCGGCGAAGAGGCGGAAATCGCCGCCGTTCACGACGGCGCAGGCGGCGTGGGCGCAGGCGTGGTCAATCCAAACGGCCTTAGCGTAGGAATGCAGTACGACCATTATTGCTTAGGTCTCACCTCCGGCGCTTCCCTGCTGGTGAAACAAATCACGGTGTATGCACTCAAAGGCAAGGTGAAACTGCTGATATACGGCGACTCCATTACCCAGCCGGAAGGTTACTTCCCCACCGCCGACTTCCCGCTATCGTGGACACAGCGCATCATCGGCAGACTGAACGGCAACGCCATGTCGAGCGGACGGGGCGGCGGCACCATCGCCACAGTCCTGGAGTACATCAAGAACGAACTGCCGTTTATCGACGCCCACTACGTGATGGTGACCATCGGCACCAACGGCGGCAATACCGACGCCAACCTGAGCGAACTGGTGGAATATATCCAATCGCAGGGCGCTGTGCCCATCCTGAACAATATTCCCAGCAACGAAAGCGGTACGCAGGTGACCGTGAATGGCATGATTGAACGGGTGCGCAGCAAGTACAGGCTCAACGGTTGCCGTTTCGATTTGGCGACCTCGCTTAACGGCGACGGACAGCAAGTGGATCAAAGCACGATGTACTGGGAGAATTACACCAACGGATGGGGCAATGTGTATCACCATCCCAACGAGAACGGCGGGGAAAAAATGTTCGAAAGAACATTGCTCGATCTGCCGGAATTGTACGAGTAAAAAGACAACAGAGCAAAAGTCAAAAAAAATCTCGCGTATGCGATAAGCCTGAAGAAGAGCGGTTAATTGCCGCTCTTCAACGTATTTGTACTGAATGTTTACCCCGCTCGGCGCAGGCTTCGTCTCATTGCCGGATTCATCGGCAATGTCATTTTATCAATAAGGCAAATTTATCTTTATAATTATTTATTTTGTTGCAAATATTGCCTAAATTTGCATCAAAACCCATTAATTTAAAACAGCATGGAATTATTTAAGTTTGCTTGGTTCCCCGACTTCAACAAAAGTATTGAAGAGTTAAAAAGCTTAGCAATGGATGAAAATTGGGATAATTCAAAACACCCCACTGGCAAACATCCGATTCTGATAAATTACATTCACCATACTTTTTGTAAAATTAAAATTGAAAACAAAATAGAGAATGAAGGTGAATTTTGCTGTTTCAACACCGGATTAGTAACTGAAAATCAGGAAGAAATTTATGGTTATCTCTAGAATAATAAAAAACCCGGAAGCACTATACCATATTATTTTATTGGATGGAGGAAATCAAGCAATAGAGATCTTTCCAAGTTTAGTAAATTAGCTGAAATTGTTTCTTATATTAGCGATCCCTCTGATTTGATTTATGATACTAAATTGGAACTGAGAACAAATATAGACCATATCATCCAAGACAACAAAGGACGATTACCTGATCCTTTTGACAAAATGGATAATTATATACTCTCAAATATACTCCATGGAACTATAGAAGACGCGAAACGAAGAGTAAGAAGAAACTATAAAACAGCAATCCCTCAATACTACAAGGGGAAAATACAACTTCTTTTACCTCTATGCCTGCAAACCAAAGCGAATGCTGACCTCGCTTTGGTTATCGAAAAAGAAAATGGCATTTATCGTGCATCAACATGTTTAACGCTGGACATGGCCATAAATAATGCCAGACTCATAGCAAAACCTGACGATGAATGGTTAAAAGTGTAGTTTTGGGGTTATTTGTTTGTTTGTTTGTAAAATAGTTATTACATTTGTACCATATTTTTACCACAAGATATAAAGTTCTTCAAGATAGATTTACTGGATCTTACTCAAACAAAGCAGGATAGATTTAAAAGACTTAGAAAAAAAACAGGATAGACCCTCTTTATTAAGAGGGTTTTTTTATTTACCCCGCTCGGCGCGACGTCCCGCGACATCGTTATTCGAAACGAGCGTCCTTGCTTGTGAATAGAATGTATTTGTTCCGCTTTTTATACAAGTCAGGAGATTTGCTTTTAGTTCCCGACGGAGAAAGCTTGGTTGTACTCGTAACTACGCTTAGATGGAAGCACAACTACGCTTAGTTACATTCATAACTATGCTTAGTTGGAAACACAAGTACGCTTAGTTGTAGTCGTAACTACGCTTGGTTGGGAGTGTAAGTACGCTTGGTTGGAAGCGTGCAGTGGGAAACAAAGCGTCCCCGCGCTGTGGGCGGGGACGCGGATGATTAGGCCTGTTTCTCAAAATCTTGCATGCACCGGATTAAGGCTTCCACAGCCTCTTTGGGGCAAGCATTGTAAATCGAAGCGCGGAAGCCGCCCACGGAGCGGTGTCCTTTGATACCCGTCATGCCTCTTTCTATGGCAAATTGCAGGAAAGCAGCTTCTTTGTCCTTGTACTCTTCGTTCATTACAAAGCAGACGTTCATGATGGAACGGTCTTCTTTGGCGGCGGTTCCCACGAAAAGCCTGTTGCGGTCGATCTCGTCATAGAGGAGCGCCGCTTTTTCTTTGTTGAGCCGGTACATCACGTCTAAGCCACCCAACTCTTTCAGCCACTTCAGCGTTTCGTGCATCACGAAAATGGAAAATACCGGAGGAGTGTTGAACATGGAGCGGTTCTTTTCGACGTCGCCGATGTGGGTACGGTAATCGACCATGGTCTGCAACGGACGGTCGATCTTGCCGAGAATGTCTTCACGGACAATCACAAACGCCACGCCGGCAGGGCCTACGTTTTTCTGTGCCCCGCCGTAAATAAGCGCATATTTGGACACATCCACCGGACGGCTCATAATATCGGACGACATATCGGCCACCAAGGGAACCGGACTGTCGATATCTTCATGCAGTTCCGTACCGAAAATGGTATTGTTGGTGGTAATATGAAAATAATCGGCGTCCGCGGGTATGGTATATCCTTTCGGAATATAAGAATAGTTTTTATCATCCGAAGAAGCCACAACTTCAACTTCGCCGTAAAATTTTGCCTCTTTAACGGCTTTCTTAGCCCAAGTACCTGTTTGCAGGTAGGCGGCTTTCTTCTTCATCAGGTTGGCGGGAACGGTGAAAAACTGCGTACTCGCCCCTCCACCAAGCAGAAGCACCTGGTAATTATCGGGGATATTGAGCAATTCTTTCCACAGATCGGCCGTCTCTTTCATGATTCGCTCCCATCCGGGAGTGCGGTGCGATATTTCCAGGAGGCCTATTCCTGTATTGTCGAAATCGCGTATCGCTTCGATGGCCGATTCAACGGCTTGCCGGGGCAGTACGCACGGGCCGGCATTGAAATTGTATTTTTGCATACGGTTCTATTTTAGAAAGTAAAAAAATTATAGAAATCGAAAAATCTTTATTGCCGTGCAAAGCACGTTATCCTTTTATCTTTGCGGTAAATCAACTTTTCACCGGATTTACCCTGAAACGTTCGTCGCCATCGCTGAAAAAAGCCACAATTTGATTGGCTGCAGCCAGT
>JAIRSN010000063.1 GCA_031255425.1 Dysgonamonadaceae bacterium | reverse complement strand
CGTTTTCGGGGATAACCCGAAAGTGTGAAAACTTCTCCGGCACGTTTTCGGGGATAACCCGAAAGTGTGAAAACTTCTCCGGCACGTTTTCGGGGATAACCCGAAAGCGTGAAAACTTCTCCGGCACGTTTTCGGGGATAACCCGAAAGCGTGAAAACTTCTCCGGGACTTTTACTATATTATTCAATCTATATAATAGGATATAGGATGATGATACATGCCCGGATGTTTCATTACACCTTATATATATATAGGTACAGGATGATAATACGCAGTCGCCGGACCCCGAAAGGGTCGAATAACCCAGCCCGGGGCACTCGCCCCGGGAAACTGTACCCGGATTACCCGACCCCACGCGCGCGTCGGATTTCAATCTATATAATATGGTATAGAGGTTGCTATCCCAAGAGAATATCAATCTATTTAATTTAACCTTATAAGTAAGAGATGCAACCTCTTTTACCATATTATTCATTATATATATAGGTACAGGATGATTACTCCAGGATGAAATCCGTCTCCCCGCCGGCAGAATCCCTCAACCCCGGCTTACCAAAATACGTCCGGAGGACCCCCTCCACGGTCAGCACCTTGCCATAATTCCCGGGATTATCCAGCAGGTTCACCTGTGTACGCAACGGTTTGCCCGACGGCAGATTCACCACAATACACTTGTCAATATTCGTTTCGGCAGGCGAATCCGCGATAATCACATTCGTCGGACTGTCCCAGCCGGAAGGCACCCCAAGTTTATAATCAGCTGGACTTGAAATAGTAGTCGCCCCACTATTCACCGCGCCCACAATATATCCTTTCGTCCAGGAGTGCGTGGTATTGCCAGCCTTCTGGTTCGCAATCCCCTGCGCCACCGAATACGGATTGTCGGAAGCCGAGCCGGCGCCCGTACCCGGATCGGTGCCGGGATCAGTGCCCGGATCAGTGCCCGGATCGGTACCGCCCTCCCCTATCCGGAAAGCCGTGACCTCGCGGACGCCCGCAATGCCGAAATACTTGCTGAGCGACCCCTGCACCCGCAGTTCCCGGTGCAGGTTGCCCGGATTAGCCGACAGGTTGACCGCGTCGCGCATACCGGAAGGATTGATTTCGCCGTCGTTCAACTTCACCACCACACATTGCGTATAATCGGTCACATCCTTGGAATCGGCAATCAAGACGGAAGTCGACCGGATGCCTGCCGCGCCGAAAACCACATCGCCGTTCGACCCGATGGAGGTCACGTCGGGGTTCGTCACCACGCCGCCCACAATAAATCCCTTGACCCATTTCGCCGTTTCGCCCTGCCGCGCCTGCGCCTGCGCCACGCTGTAAGGACTGTCCGCCGAGCCGTCGCCGGCACCGGGAGCCGCCTGTTCCAGCACAAACTCGCCGGCGGTACCCTTTTCGAAGTTCCACCCGGCAATGCCGAACTGCGCGCCGGATGTCCCGTTCACCTTCAGCTTCTTACCCAGGTTGCCGGCATGATCCGACAGGTTGATGCCCGCCCGTGCCGCCGAACCGGAGGGCAAGGGAACGACCACCACCTGCGTATAGTCGCGGACAGAGGCGGATTCCGCCAACACCACGGCATGGTTCATAAACGGCGCGGCAAACGACAGCCCCTCGTTGCCCTTCACCGGGTTGTCCGCCGAGATGCCCGGAGCCACCGCACCGACGATGTATCCTTCCACCCAGCCGGACAGCGTTTCCGCCCGGTTTTCCAAAGCATAAGCAATCGACCACGGCATTTCCCGGCTTCCGTTGCCGGCACCGGCTGCAAAGCGCGAGGGATGGCAATCTAAGGAATCGCGGAAGGTGATCTGGTAGGTGCTTTCGCCCCGGTTGTTGACGTAGACGGAGAAAACGCCGGTGACGCTCCCCACGCCCGCGGGCATGATTTGGGAAGCAAAGTCCGCGGCGCTGCTGTTCCGGGCGGTCAGGGTTGCCGTGGCGTTGGCGTCGGCCGACAGCAGCAACTTGCTCTCCGTCTGCACCCGGTTGCCCGCCGCCGGAACCGCAAACGGCTCCAGCCCGCCCTGCTCGAACCGCACGTTCGAAACCGTCACCAGCTTGCCCACGTCTGCCGCGCCGAGGTCGGCGATCTTGGCAAACGCCTGGGGAACCACCTGGTCAGGCGCCGGAAAGCCGTTCAGGTGCGCCCGTGCCTTGAAAAACTCCCAGGCAACCCGCCCGATGCCTTCCTGCTTCGTATTTTCGTTGAGATACGTGTAGCCCAACTGCGGATAGCCGTTGTAATGACCGAAATACAGCCCTTTCAGTTCGATAAAAACTTCTTGCCCGACCCGCAAATCGCCGGACAGTCCGTCGCGGTCGATGCTGATGCAAATGCCTGCCGTAGAGTCCTGCAACTGGATTTGCTTGTAGATATTGCCCGATACATCGTTCGCCACCACCCTGCCGCGGATCACCAGGTCGTCGGTAATTTCCGCCAGGGCTTGCCCCCGGTACCGGTCTTTCAGGGCTTGAATCGTGGTGTTGGCTTCGCCGGCATAGTGCGGCGTTTCAAAAGGAGGCGCATCAAATTCGCGGTCGCAAGCGGCGGCGAAAAGGATGGTAAATATAAACAGAATAGATTTTCTTAGTGTTTTCATATTGAATTAATTTTATTTCTTGTAATTAAAAACGCAAACCTGCCATCAGGAAAAAGTTAAACCCTTGTGCATAATAATATTTGCTGGGGAATTTATTCACATTGTTCGACACATAATCGAAACGGCTTTGTTCAAATCCGTTGCTCCTGATACGGGTGTTGTTGAGAATATTATTAAACTGGCAATTGATATTGAGCGTATACTTCCGGTTCAACCGCAACGACTTGCCGATGGACACATCCACCGTCACCCCGCCGTCGAACCGCTCCTGGTAAGCGATTTGCCGGACCATCTCCGCTTTTTCCTCCGGGGTATCGGCAAGGAAGTCGATGGCGCGTTCCGTCCTGCGGCTGGGCGAAACATCGGGATAGATCCGGTCGAATCCGTTGACATTGAGGTCGAAGAACCAATAGTCGTAAAAGCCGTGTACCCCGAACGTGCCGGCGGTTTGCGGCGTGCCCCCCACGTGGAAGTTCTTCAGGTAAACGGTTTCCGTGTAATCTTCGCTCAGCCCGTTCTCGAACGACTCGGTTCCTTCCGGGCGGTTGGTGTAAATATATTCCGCCAGCGTACCGGCAAACGAGAGCGTAATCATCGCGTTCAGCCTGGCTTCCAGCCCCATCTCGATGCCCCGGTACATTTTGTTGATGCCCGAAAGCGAATAATTCACAAACGTATTCCCGCCTTCGTAGTTGCTGTAATAATAGGTCGTGTTGGTCTGGTCGTAGAAATTGGTGTGGAAAACCGACAGCCGTCCCCGGAAAACCGGCGTAGACAAGTCGTAGGACAGGTCGGCGGAAAAGACCCGTTCGGCAGTCAAGCCGTTGACGGCATCGTCCTTGATATTAATCGACCGGTAGGCTTTCGAAGCCAGCGGCGGGAGGGTGCTGTACGAAACATTCCCCGAAAACAGGTGTTGCCCGCTGAGTTTGTAGGTCAAACCGAGCTTGGACGACTGGGTCACAAAGGTATGCACCTGTCCTTTTCCGCAGGAATTACCGGGGGCGCGTCCGTTCCGCATATTTCCGTACCGGAAGAACGAGGTGTAGCCGGTTTTGAATCCGTAGTACAGGTCCCAGCGGCGGTAGCGGTGCGTGTTCTGCAACCAGGCGTTGGCGGAATGGACATGCACATCGTAGTCGTACCCGAAGCGGTCGCCCTTCACCGCCTCGCGGTTGGGACGGTTCATATCGTTTTGCCGGAAATCGAAATCGCCGGACAAATCCCGCTGGGCAAACTGGTCGATGTCCAGAAAATAATCGCCGCCCAACAGGTCGCTCACCGTCTTGTAGTGCATCCCCCTGGTGATGGACGCCTCCACGCCGGCGGTCAGCGCGATTTCTTTGTTCAGGTTCGTATTCAGGACCGAACTCAGGCTGTAAACCAGTTGGTCGTTGTGGCGTTCCTCCACCATATACGAAGCATTGCCGTTGCCCTCCAGCTTGTTGAGGGCATTGAGGCGGTAGAGGCGGTCCCAGTCGACCTGGATCAGCCCGGCTTGCTTGCCGGTCCAGCGCGCGGTGTAATCCTCCTTCATCTCCGGAACCGTCTGGTAACTGGGGAGGTAACGGTAATAATCCGGGCGCGGGTCGGCACTGTCGTACCAGTTCAGGCGGGTTCCCCCGTAAAGGCTGTATTTGAAACCCAGCCCGGTAGTCAGGCGGGTATCCCGGCTCAGTTGAAACCGGTGGGAAAGCACGGCAGAAGGCTCGAAACTCGTAATCACGCGGGAGTTCCGCTTCTTCCCGTCCTGCCAGCCCCAGTAGGAGTTGTAGTAGTTATCGTCCAGCAAGTCGCAGGTCTCCTGCAGGTTCGGCGACTGTTGCGCCCGCTGCGCAGGCGAGCCCAGGACCGTCAGCGAGAGGCGGTGCCTCGTGTCGAACACCTTCTCCACGGACAGGAAGTAGCCCAGGCTGTTGTAGAAAGTGCCCTCGATAAAACCCTCGTCCGCCCAGCGGTAGCCCAACGCCCCGGTGACCGCCCAGCCGTTGTTCATCAGCCCGGTGGAAACCGTCGCCAGCGCCCGCAGTTTGTAGGAGCGGTTGGTGTAGACCAGGCTCGTCCTGCCGCCCGGCGCAAAATCGGCAGCCCCGGTACGGATATTCGTCGCCCCGCCGATCTGCCCGAAAGAGTAGGACGACGGCTGGTAAAAGTTGACCACATCTTTCGACCGGGTCGCATCATTCAACCCGCCGATCAGCCCGTAACTGAAATTCCCTTTTTCCGGGTCATTGAAATTCACCCCATTAATATAGACGTCCGAATACCGGTTTTCGTAGCCCCGCAAGCGGAAACGCACCGCCGAGAAGTTGTACGCCGCATTGGACACATACACATCATTGGACGAAGTCATCAGGGAAGAGACATTGTAATCCCCCAACTCCGAATCCTCATCCACCGCCTGCTCTTCAATCAGCAGCAGGTCTCCCCGGTTGACAAAGCCATTCGACGGCGGAGCGAGATAAACCGTCCCGACATCATTCGCCCGGTAAAGAACCACATTCACCGGAAACTCGATCGCCCGCGTCGCCGGCGGTTCAATCACCAGCACCAGGTCACCGGCAGGCACATTCTCCAGATAAAACGAACCGTCCGCTTCCGAACTCGTACGAAGGTCCCGGTCCTTGACCCACACCGGAACATTTCCGGCAGGTTCATTCGACACCGCATCAAGCAGCACACCCTGCAAAGAAGTATTCTGGGAAAACCCCGGCAGGCAGGCAAAAAAGAAAAGAAAAATAAGTTGCTTTTTCATCACCACTTTCAATAAATTAAACGATAACATATTAGCATATTGCTATAAAATTCTTCTCAAAATTAGGAAAACAAAAATGAAAAAACAATATCCCGTATATTATATTTAATAAATAAATAAAAATGTCATATCACAGCGTCCTCCGGCGGGCGCCGGACACGCAGTGTCTTTTATAATTTTAAAGAGTACGGTGTATCTGCTTGGCTGCGGATTATCATCATCTTATACCTATATGTATAATGCAATGTCGTTTAGTTAAGCAATTGTCATAATCGTTTATAATTCATGGAGTAGAGCTTCTTCGGTCTTTGCTTTCGTTCGACACTTCTGCCGGGGCGAGTGATTTCTCTGGTTCTATAGACATTGTCATCAAAAGCTTTGATCGCTTTTTGAAACTGTTTTTTGAGAAAGACTCCTGTCAGTATATTTCTTGTCATGGATAATGCGTTAGTTCTGTTAA
>JAIRSN010000019.1 GCA_031255425.1 Dysgonamonadaceae bacterium | reverse complement strand
ACCGTGAGGTTGACGTCGCTGAACAGCAGGTCTTTGTTGGGGTGTATGTATGCGATGTTTTGTAAATTCAACATGTGGCAGTTATTTTTGTGTATAAAAGAGTGGCGAAGCGATTGACGTTTTTCTTGCGATTTTTCAGATTAAATTTTTTGTATTCATTATTATAATTCCCTTTCGGCTCACAAAATTACGTTTTTTTTTTTCGAAGATGCTCAGTCGGCGGCGGACACGCAGCCGCTTTTATATTTTTGGGAGGCAATCCCCTTATGCCGTAGCCAAGCAGATTACCATGCTTCTTTAAAATATAAAAGACACTGCGTGTCCGCCGCCGCCTCAAATTATAAAAGACACTGCGTGTCCGTCGTCGCGACTTCGCGCAAACGTCCCGAAGAAGTTTTTTCATCGTCGCGACTTCGCGCAAACGTCCCGGAGAAGTTTTTACGTCGTCGCGCGTTCGCGCAAACGTCTCGAAGAAGTTTTTACGTCGTCGCGACTCCGCGCAAACGTCCCGAAGAAATTTTTTCGTCGTCGCGCATTCGCGACCAACAGAAATTAACATTTTTGCGAAATCGCGACTCCGCGACAATGATTTTAAAACATTTTTTTAATGTCGCGCATTCGCGACCAACAGAAATTAACATTTTCGCGAAATCGCGCATCCGCGACCAACAGAAATTAACATTTTTACGAAGTCGCGCATCCGCGACCAATAGAAATTAACCCGTTTACGGAATCTGAGGCGCAAATTATAAAAGATACTGCGTGTCCGTCGGCAGATTAAACAGGAACTCCAAACCACCCTCCGCGCGGTTCCTCGCCGAGATTGTTCCGCCATGAAAAGCAACCGCATTCTTTACAATCGACAAGCCCAGTCCCGAACCACCGGTTTCGCGCGTGCGCCCCTCATTGATTCTGTAAAAACGTTCGAATAAACGGTTTAAGTGTTTTTCGTCCTCAATGCCGACACCATTATCCGAAAAAGAAAAGTAAGCGAACCCGCCGTCCTCCCCGCACAAACGGATGCTGATCGTGACGCTTTCGCCGGCGTAACGCACCACATTATCCATCAGGTTGCGGAAGATCGAATACAGCAAATTCCCATTTCCCAAAATCCTGAACCACTGCGGAATGGTGGAATAAAGGACCACATCTTTCGCCCGCAACTCCTCCTCCAGATCCGTTTGGACCTTCCGGATCAGTTCGCAGAGATGAATCGTTTCGAACCGGAAAGAATGTGGCGCCTCGTTGATTTTAGCCAGCAAACTCATGTCGCGTATCAGTTCGGAAAGCGTAATGATTTGCTCGTAAGCCTTGTGGACAAATTCCCGCTCCTTGTCGCGGTCGAGCCGGTTTTCCATGATTGTCTCCAAGTAACCGCGGATGCCGGTGACCGGCGTACGCAATTCGTGCGCAATGTTGCCGGTCATTTCCTGCCGTATCTGAATCTGCCGCTGCAACTGTTCATGTTCCGAGGCGAGCTTCGTTTCGCTTTCCTTCAGCCGCTTGTAGTCCCGCGCGATTTGTTCGCCGATTTCGCCGATTTCATCGGTGGGAAAAGCCGGAATCTCCACCGCTATCTGCCGGTCTATCGCCTGCGAATAGTCCCGCAAGCGCTTGATTGTTTTCCCGAAATGTCCGGCGGTGTAATTGATAAAAAGGATGCCGGCGAAAAAAAGAACCAGCAGGTAATAAAGGAAACTGTTGTCCGGCTTCAGAAAGTGCTGCACCTGATTGTCGTACGGATTGGCGATGCGGATATAGACCCGGTCGAAATGCCGGGCATAATAGAGGTATTCCCGGCGGTCGGACGACGATTCCCGGATGTCGCTCCCCCTGCCGTTGCGTTTGGCGGCAATGATTTCGGGGCGTTCCGCGTGGTTTTCCACCCGGGCGACATCTTCCAGGCGGTTGTCGTAGCAGACCGTCCCCTTTTCGTCGATCACCGTCAGGCGCAGGTTGGGCGGAAGCAACGAAAGCAAGGGCTGCCAGGCGTCCGGACCGGGGGAAGCCGGGCGGTTGCAGAGGTAACGGTAAGCAATTTCCGCGTATCCGTCCAGCTTCTCCTCCAGCGCCTCCGTCCGGTATTTCCCCGCCCGGTATTGCCCGAAAACCACGGCGCCCATCGCGAAAAGCGCCAGGATCAGGCAAAAGCTGAACGTCAGTTTCTGGGTGAAAGTCGGCTTCATTTGACGGGACTGTTAAAGCGGTAACCGTATCCGGGGCGGCTGACAATCAGCGAAGCCCGTTCTTTCATTTTCTTCCGCAGCCGCCGGATGTGGACGTCAATCGTCCGTTCGGTGATATACGGCGCATCCTTCCAGATATGGTCGATGATGTCCTCCCGCTCGAATATCCGCGATGGATTGGACGCCAACAGGGTGATAATTTCAAATTCGGTGCGCGTCAGCGGGATGATTTCCTCCCCGATAATCAGTTCCTTGGTATCGGAATTAATCGTCACATCGTCGAAAACAAGGGGAGCGGCGCGCAGGGGCGTTTCCCCGCCGGAACGCTTCAGGAGCGCTTTCACCCGGGCGACCACCTCCTTAATCGAAAACGGTTTGGAAATATAATCGTCCGCGCCCACCGAAAACCCGGTCAGCATATCGTTCTCCGTATCTTTCGCCGTCAGGAAGATAATCGGTATCCGGTTGTTTTCCTTGCGCAACTTTTCCGCCATCTTGTAGCCCGACATTCCGCCCATCATCACGTCTAAGAGAATCAGGGAATACTCCGGCGTCAGTTTTTTCAAGGCTTCCTCCGCCGAACCGGCACATTCGATTTCATATCCTTCGTTGGAAAGGTTAAATTCGAGTATTTCGCAGATGTTTTTCCCATCGTCGACGATCAAAATCTTTTTTCCCATAAACAGTATGTATTATAAAATTCCGTGTAAAGATACGGATTCTTTTCGGGATTCCCGGCGGCAGGGCTTCAGGCGGCAGGCTCCCTGTTCTTTTTATGTTTCAACACCTTGGCATCGATATAAAACACAATTTCTTCCACAATATTGCTGCAATGGTCGCCGATGCGTTCTATTTTCCGTAAAATCAGCATCGTTTTCAGCCCGCATTCGATTTGCGCGGGTTCTTTCCGCAGGTAAACCGCCAGCTTCCGGATGGCGTTGCGGTAAATCGCGTCGATTCGCTCGTCTTTCGCCAGAATTTTCCCCGAAAGCCGGGTGTTTTCCGAGTCGAGCGCCGTGAAGCTGTCGGAAAGCATTTCGATGACCGTGTCGAACATCACCGCCAGCTCCAGTTCGTCCTTCAGGCTTTCGGTGACGGCGTCGCAACTGTCCTCGACGATATGCCGCGCAATTCCCTCCGCAAAATCGCCGATGCGCTCCAGCGTGTAACTGATTTTGATCAGCGAAAGCACCAGGCGCAGGTCGATGGCAACCGGGTTATACAACGCGATGTAGTTCTCGCAATCGCTGTCGATTTTCAACTCAAACGTGTTCACCCGTTTCTCGCGGCTGACCACTTCGCGCGCCTGCTCCACATCGTTATTGAAAAAAGCCTGCTTCGCTTTCTCCAACTGCGAAAGGACGAGCGTCCACATCCGGCTCACTTCCTCTTTTATGGCAATCAATTCTTTTTCCGCATGTTTCATTTTTTATTTTTATTAAAGGAAGAAAAGGGCTACCCGAATCTTCCGGTAAGGTAATTTTGCGTTTCTTCCTTTTCGGGATTCAGAAACATTTTCTTCGTATCACTGAATTCGACCAATTCTCCCAGCATGAAAAAGCCGGTTTTATCGCTTACGCGCGCCGCTTGCTGCATGTTGTGCGTGACAATCACGAGGGTATACTCCTTTTTCAACACATGAATCAGGTCTTCGATTTTGGAGGTGGAAACCGGGTCGAGCGCCGACGCCGGTTCGTCCATCAGGAGTATGGCAGGCGAAATAGCCAGCGCGCGCGCAATGCAAAGCCGCTGCTGTTGCCCGCCGGACAGCTCGAAGGCAGATTTCTTCAGTTTGTCCTTCACCTCGTCCCAGAGCGCAGCGCCGGTCAGCGCCGCCTCCACCCGCTGGCGAATCCGGTTTTTGTCCGTCATCCCCCCTACCCTCAACCCGTACGCTACATTTTCGAAAACGGATTTCGGAAACGGATTCGGCTTCTGGAAAACCATTCCTACTTTTTTCCGCAATTCGTCTACGTCCACCGATTTGTGGTAAATGTCCGCGCCATCGATCCGGCATTCACCGGTCAGCCGCGTGGCGTCGATCAGGTCGTTCATCCGGTTGAACAGGCGCAGAAAGGTCGACTTCCCGCAACCGGACGGACCGATAAACGCCGTCACGGTATGCGCCTCCATTTTCATGCTGATATTTTTCAAGGCATGAAAATCGCCGTAGTAAAAATCAATATTTTTCGCTTCTATCATTTGTTTTTCGTTGTTAACCCTTCTTTGCATCCAGTATTTTCCGGAAAAAAGAAGCCAGTAAATTCATGAACAATACCAGGACAATCAACACCAGCGCCGTCCCGTAAGCAACCGGGCGCGCCGCTTCGAGGTCGGTGCCGCTGGTCACAATCACATAGAGGTGGTAGGGCAATGCCATCACCTGGTCGAAAACGCTTTCCGGCAAACGCGGCAGGAAATACGCCGCCACCGTAAAGAGAATCGGCGCCGTCTCGCCCGCCACCCGCCCGACGGAAAGAATCAGCCCGGTGATGATATTGGGAAATGCCGCCGGCAAAAGGATTCGCCCGACCGTTTGCAGGCGGGTGGCGCCCAGGGCAAGGCTGCCCGTCCGGAAGGCATCGGGAATGGCTTTCAGCGCCTCCTCCGTTGTGCGGATGACCACCGGCAACACCAGCAGCCCCAGCGTACAGGAACCCGCCAGGATGGAATCGCCAAACCCCAGCCGGTTCACAAACAGCGCCATGCCGAACAACCCGAAGATAATCGACGGGATGCCGCTCAGGTTGTTGGTCATGATGCGGATCAACCGGATCACCCGCCCGTTTCCCGCGTACTCGGTGGTGTAAATCGCCGACATCACGCCCAGCGGAACGGCAATCGTCAAACTGCCCGCCACTAAGCAAAGCGTTCCCACGATGGCAGGAAAAATCCCGCCCGCCGTCATTCCATCGGAAGGCGCCGTGGTCAGGAACTCCCAGCTAACCGCCCCCACCCCGTGGTACACAATAAAACCGAGTATCCCCACCAGAATCCCGACAACGCTTATTCCCAGGATCCGGAAGATGCCGAAAGCAATCCGTTGGCTTGTTCTTTTATTCATATTCCTTTTTTATTATAGAATGATTTTCCCGAAATAATTTCCGCCGCCGTGCTGATCAGCAGGGTGATCAGGAACAGGATACATCCCAGCATAAACAGCGCCTGGTAATGCGCTCCCCCGGCGGGCGCCTCGCCCAGTTCCGCCGCAATGGTGGCGGGAATGGTGCGGACAGGTTCCAGCAAGCTGGACGGCATCACGGCGGCATTGCCTGTGACCATCAGCACCGCCATCGTTTCGCCGACCGCGCGCCCGATTCCCAGGACAATCGCCGCGGAGATTCCGGAAACGGAAGCCGGAAAGACCACCCGGTAAATGGTTTGCCAGCGGGTGGCGCCCAACGCCAGGCTCGCTTCCCGCAGCGCTTTCGGCGTATTGCGCATCGCATCTTCCGCTACCGTAATAATGGTCGGCAACGCCATAATCGCCAGGATCAGGCTGCCGGCAAGGGCGGTTTCGCCGACAGGCAATCCCCCCGTCCGCTGAAGAAACGGAACCAGCACCACCAGCCCGAAAAAGCCGTAGACAACGGAGGGAATCCCCGCCAGCAACTCGATGGCAGGCTTCAGCAGGCGGCGCATCTTTTCGCCCGCCAGCTCCGACAGGTAGACCGTCGCCCCCAAACCTAAGGGCAAGGCGATAAGGATGGCAAAAAGGCTTACCCAGAGCGTCCCCAGAAGCAGCGGAAGCACGCCGAACAGCGGGGCGGGCGTAGCGGTGGGCATCCATTCTTTTCCCCCGAAAAAGCGGAGCCATCCGATCCGGCTGCCGGGCAGGACGCGGACTGTCGGCAAACCGGTGGGGACGTATTGCGTCGGAACAAAGGCGACTAATTTAGGCTCTTTCGTTATTTCTTCGCCCAATTTTCCGGGGAGAAGTGCGTAGTCCTTGCCCAATTCTTCTTCGGAATAGCGGTCGAAAAGATCTTCCAGGCGGAACGGGATCCATTCCGTTTCATAATCAAAGATTTGTTTGATTTGCGCCGGGCTCAGCCGTTCCACCGGACTCGATGCGTGGACGCAGAGCGAATAGCCTTTCTCCACCTCGTTGCTCCGGAACAGTCCCGCCCCTTCTTTGAAAAGGAAAAGGATGATCAGCAGGATAACGACCGTGGTGACCGTCCCGCTCAGCGTGAAAAGCGCCTCGGCAAAAAGGCGGAACCCCTTCCGTTTACAACGCAATAAATCCGGTTTCATGGACGATTTGCTGGCCTGCCGGCGAAAGCACATAATCGATAAAAGGGCGCACCGCCTTTTCCGACCGGGTGATGTAGTAGAAATAAAGCGGGCGCACAATGGGGTACGTACCGTTTTTGGCATTCGCCACCGAGGGCGCCGTAAACGTCCCGCCCCCGTCGTAAGACACGCGGAGGGCTTTCACTTCCCGGTTGAGGTAGGCAAGCCCGATGTATCCGATGGCGCCCCTGGTCTGGCTGACCGACTGGACAATCGCGCCGGTGGCGGGCATGCTCAGGATGCCGTTTTTGTAGTTCCGGTTCTTCAGGACGCTCTCTTTGAAGAACTCATAGGTCCCGGAAGAGGTTTCGCGGGAGTAGGGAATGATTTTCAGGTCGCTGCCGCCCACCTCTTTCCAGTTGGTTATTTTCCCGGTGAAAATCCCTTCCAACTGTTCGCGGGTCAGCTCCTGCACCGGGTTGCGGGGATGAACGACCACCGCCAGCGCGTCGTAAGCGATGATGATTTCTTCCACCGTCTGGGCGCCCGCCCGGATTTTCTGTTTCTCGTCAAACTTTATTTTGCGGGAAGACTGGGCGATGTCGGTCGTCCCCTCGATCAGGGCGGAAATCCCGACGCCGCTGCCGCCGCCCGTCACGGTCACCGTTGCCGACGGATGGGTTTTCATGTACCGCTCCGCCTCTTTTTGCGACAGGGGCAGGACGGTGTCGGAACCTTTTACTTTTTGCGCCTGAACTGCTGTTACACACAGGACCCCGATCAGGGTCAAAAAAACAAACTGTTTCATAAAAAATAGTGTTAAATTAAAATTTATATTGCAACCGGAGCGTCAACACATCCGCCGCCGCCTGTTCGATGGAAACGGCGGTTTCGTGGGCATTGATTTCGTAAAAAGCCTGCAAGCGCAGCCGGTTGTTGATTCTCCACAAAGCCCCGAAGCCGAAGGTATGCCGGGACACATCCGCCGCCGCGGGTGCATCGTCCCCGGCGACCTCCGTGTTGGGGTCGTACCAATCGTATTTCAGCACCGCCGAGAAAGGAAGCGTGCCGATGTCCTGCACGCAAAGGACGGATCCCCCCTGAAACCGCCGGAGATAGGTGTCCGCCGCCGGCAGGGTGGACGAATGGGGACTTTGGCTGCTTGTTGCCGTCCCCGGTTGCTGTCCTTGCAGGTATTCTGCGCGGAACCGGGTCGTGCCCAGCCGGTTTTTCCACCGGAGTTGCGCATCCGCACCGGCGTATTCCCTTCGGGAGAACAGCCCGGCACGGGCGGCGGCGTCCGCCACAAAACGCTTGCCCTGCATCTTATAGACCTGGTCTGTTCCCTGGTACACGCCGCCGTTGTAATACGAAACGCCGGCGCCCCACGAGAAACGGCCTGCCGTTCGATTCGCCGACAGGTGACCGATAAAATCCTTGCGGTTATCAATCTCCGGCTGGATTCCGTTTCCGGCAAAAAGCCCGGCTTCCAGCTTCAGGAAATGCCAGGAAGACGTCCCGGGCGCCTGCAACACCAGCATCAACCCCAGGTCGCGTTCATCCGGAAAGAGCGTCCGGAAGACGGTCGAGCGTTCGGGCGATTCGCGTTGCGACGAGGAATAGCCGATCTCGTGCCCAAAGGGGCGATTGAAGACGCCTGCCCGCAACTGCAAGGTGTGAAGCCAGGGGTCTTTCAGGTTCAGGTAAGCGTCTTTCAGGGCGATGCCTTTTTCCGTCAGGTCGACCTGAATCACGCCGGAGGTCAGCCCTTCTTCGTGCGCAATCTTGATCCGTCCCCGCCGGATGCCCACGCGGTGGAAGGTCTCCGCTCCCTGTTCCTCGTACTGGTACTGTGTCTGGAGGTATCCGGACAGTTGGATGGGGTGTTTGCCTGTTTCCTGAGCCGTTGCGGTGAGAAGAATCGTACTCAAGGTGCCGATGAATAGCGTTATTTTTTTCATGTTTCCTTTTTTTATAATTATTTTGACGCGGCAAAATTAGGGATTCTCCTTTACATCCTTCTTAAAAACTTATTACAAATGTGTTACAAGGCGGGCGGCTGCGTGTCCGGCTGAGCCGTCGCCATTTCCGTTCCGGGTTATCCCGAAAACATCCCGGCGTACTCATTCTCGTTTCCGGGATGTCCCGAAAACGTTTTGGAGTTCTCATTTGCGTTTCCGGGACGACTCCAACTCATGAATCTGTTAACATTTGCGAGTTCGAGTTTCCCTCGAAAACGCCTCGCAGATTCCATAAACGCTTTCAGGAGTATCCAGAAAGCCATTTTGAGATAAAAAAAGAAGTAAAGGTTTATTAACAATTAGGAATTAACAATTCAATTAACATTTAAAAATTCAATTTTACGGCTGCGCCACCTCCTCCAACCCTGCGGGTTGTAGAGGCGTCCTCCGGACTCCGCCGCCGCCCCCCCCCGGCCTAGGCTTCGAGGCGGGAATAACCGCTCGATGCCGACGGCGTTAAAAACGGATTACTGTTTGAGCGAAGCGAGTTGTAATCCGTTTAGCCGGCAAATCGAAGCGGTCCGCCAAGAAGCCAAGCCTTGATTTTTTTGTTTCTTTTTGCATCAAGGCAAAAAGAAAAATCAGGCGAGCCGGAGGCGGCGCCTGAAAGTTTTTACGCTACGCGGAAGCGTTTTCCGTGCCTCCCGGCAGGCAAAAAATTAAAAGAGACAGTGCTTCTTTCGCAGGCTCTCGATCCAGATACGTTCCAGGTATTTCTGGTAATCATCCATCAGGGCGGCAAGCACATCAGTGTAAAGCTGCGGCTGCTCCAATCGCTCGCCTACCGTAAAGAAACGCGGGAACTCAAGGTAAGGAACACCTTTCCCCG
>JAIRSN010000202.1 GCA_031255425.1 Dysgonamonadaceae bacterium | reverse complement strand
GGTAAGCGCCGGTAAAAAATTTATAAGAGAATACGAACTGTTGATTATCAATAATATAACCCGAAATAATATTCATTTAAAACCAAAAAGAAAATGGCAACAACGAAAAACCCCTTATTCCCAATTAAAATCGCCGACCAGGTCGCCGATGTGAACTCAAAGCAAGAATACCTTGTATCGGTCGCCGAACGGCTGAGCATCAGCGATACCCGGCTGTCCGAACTGGCAGAAAAAGTGGCGAAAGTCAACGCCGATTACGCCAAGGCAAGCAACAGGGAAACCCGCTCGCAGTTGGATACTGCCGAATTGGCCTTCGCCCTGAAAGACTGCCACCAACTGCTGCGGCGAATCATCGACTACAGTGTGAAATACAACCGGAGCCAGCACGTACGCCCGGAAGATTTCGAAGCCCTGAACGTATACCGTTACAGCGGGAGGGAGCCGCTGCCCGAACCGACCCATTCGCCGCGCCTGGCGAAAGGCAGCAGCCGCGACAACATCGTCACCCTGAGCTTTGTCAACCCGCTCAACGGCAAACGGGGCAAGCCTTCCGGATGCGCCTCCTTCGAGGTTGCCTACCGGCTGGGCGGCGAGCGCCCTTTGCACATCGCCGAACTGTCCGAACGCATCAACACCAGCTCTTCGCCCATCCATATCCCGTTCTCGCTCGACCAGGAAAACCAACTGCTCTTCTTTGCCGTCCGCTACATCGGCACGCGCGGCGACTTCGGACCCTGGTCGGAAATTAACAAAGTTATGGTTACCCGGTAATAAAAAGAAAAGAGAAACGGAATACCTTGCGCATTTTATCGGAACAAAAAGCAATGAAAAATTTCAGATTAAAAATAATTTGATTATATTTGCGCTCCTTTAATAACAAAATAGCAGAATGAACAAAAAGAAAGGTTTATATCATCCTGATTATGAGCATGATTCATGCGGGGTTGGACTCCTGGTCGACATTCACGGCAACAAATCGCACGACCTGGTAGAAAAAGGGTTGCAAGCCCTCGAACACATGCTGCACCGGGGCGCCGAAAGCGCCGACAATAAAACCGGAGACGGAGCGGGTATTCTGGTGCAAATACCGCACGAATTTATTCTTTTACAGGGTATTCCCGTGCCGGAAAAAGGAAAGTACGGCACCGGGCTGGTCTTCCTCCCCCGGGACGAAGCCCAGATCGCCCTTTGCATGGAGGTCTTGCAGAGCAGCATCGAACAGGAGGGGCTGAAGCTGCTGGCGACGCGGCAAGTGCCGGTCAACAGCGATATTCTGGGCGAAATTTCCCGGTCGCACGAGCCGGTGATCCGGCAGTTGTTCGTGGTCGGCGAAAATCAACCGGAGGTGCTGGAGCGGAAACTCTACCTCGTCCGGAAAAAGGTGGAGAAAAAAATCCGCCAGTCGGCGCTGAACGACAAGCGGAGTTTCTACCTCGTGAGCCTTTCCACCCGGCGGATTATCTACAAGGGAATGTTGACTTCCACGCAGTTGCGGAACTATTTTCCCGACCTGGCAAGCCCTTATTTCACCAGCGGGCTGGCGCTGGTCCATTCGCGCTTCAGCACCAACACCTTCCCGAGCTGGGACCTGGCGCAACCTTTCCGCCTGTTGGGACACAACGGCGAAATCAACACCATCCGCGGCAACCGCTACTGGATGGAAGCCAGGGAAAGCATCCTGAGCGTCCCCGAACTGGGGCGGCGGGACGACCTTTTCCCCATCGTGCAACAGGGAATGTCCGACAGCGCCTCGCTGGATAATGTGCTGGAATACTTAGTGATGGCGGGATTCTCCCTGCCCCACGCCCTGTCCATGCTGATTCCCGAAAGCTGGAACAGCAAAAACCCGATTTCCGACGAATTGAAGGCGATCTACGAATACCACTCCATTATTATGGAGCCTTGTGACGGTCCCGCCACCCTCCTCTTTACCGACGGGCGGTATGCCGGCGGTATGCTGGACCGCAACGGGTTGCGCCCCGCGCGTTACCTGATCACCCGCGACAATGTCCTTGCGATGGCTTCCGAAGCCGGCGTGCTGCCCTTCGAACCGGTCGAAATCAAGGAGAAAGGCCGCCTGCAACCCGGTAAAATGCTGATGATCGATACGCAGGAGGGCAAGGTCTATTACGATCAGGAACTGAAAGAAACCCTGGCGAATGCCTATCCCTACCGCGACTGGCTGGAAAAAAACCGGATTTCGCTGGGTAAAATTTCCTCCGGAAGAACCGTGAAATACGAGGTGGAAAACTTGGTTACCCACCTCAAAACGTTCGGGTATACGAAGGAAGATATTGAGAAAATCATCGTTCCGATGGCAACCGAGGGCAAAGAACCCATCGGTTCGATGGGCAACGACACGCCGCTGGCAGTGATGTCCGCGCAACCGCAGCGGCTGTTCAACTATTTCCGGCAGTTGTTTGCGCAGGTAACCAATCCGCCCATCGACCCGATACGGGAGGAGCTGGTCATGTCGCTTTCCTTATATATAGGATGCCAGAATGCCAACCTGCTGGTTCCTTCGCCCGAACTGTGCAAGATGGTGAAACTGCACAGCCCGGTGATCAACAACATCGACTTGGACATCCTTACCCATCTGGGTTACAAGGGCTTTAAGTCGCTGACGCTGCCCATGCTCTTCCCCGTAACAGGCGCGCAGCAGGCGGCGTATTCCCTCTCCGAAGCCCTGGACGCCCTTTGCCGGCAGGCGGAAAAAGCGGTCGACGACGGCTGCCACTATGTCGTCTTAAGCGACCGGAACGTCAACCGGCAGGAGGCCGCTATTCCTTCGCTGTTAGCCGTTTCAGCCGTTCACCACCACCTGATTGCCCGGCGCAAGCGGATGCAGATAGCGATTGTTGTCGAAACGGCGGAAGCGCGGGAGGTCAACCATTTTGCCTTGCTGTTCGGCTTCGGGGCGACTGCCGTCAATCCCTACATGGTGTTTGCCGTGCTGGACGAAAAAGTCAAAACGCACGAAATCCAATTGGATTATCCTACCGCCGAAAAGAATTACATCAAGTCCGTCAACAAAGGACTGCTGAAAATCCTTTCCAAGATGGGCATCTCGACCCTGCGTTCCTACCGCGGCGCCCAGATATTCGAAGCGGTCGGCATCAGCCAAAAGTTGCTCGACACGTATTTCGAAGGGATGAAGTCGCGCATCGAAG
This sequence comes from Dysgonamonadaceae bacterium, assembly GCA_031255425.1. Taxonomy (GTDB): domain Bacteria; phylum Bacteroidota; class Bacteroidia; order Bacteroidales; family Azobacteroidaceae; genus Azobacteroides. The sequence goes on along the minus strand of JAIRSN010000202.1, from coordinate 5,385 downwards.
GCATCGACCTGTCCGATGTGGCATGCGACGCGCTCGCCGTTCACCGGAACGCCTGCGAAACACCGGAAAACACGTCGCTCAAACTGTCGTCCGTTTACCGGCTGGAACACGCCGGCACCTACTCTTTCCGGAAAGAAGGCGAATACCATGCCTGGAACCCGGAAACCGTTTCGAAGCTGCAAATAGCTACTCGCCAGGGCGATTATGCGAAATTCAAGGAATACACCGGCATCGTCGACAACAAGCCGCGACCGGTGTTTATCCGCGATTTCATGACCTACCGGCAGAATCCGGTCGACCTCTCCGAAGTCGAACCCGTAGAGGAAATTACGAAGCGGTTTGTGACCGGCGCCATGTCCTTCGGGTCGATCAGCAAGGAAGCGCACGAAGCCATCGCCGTCGCACTGAACCGGCTGAACGGGAAAAGCAATACCGGCGAAGGCGGCGAAGATTCCGTCCGCTTCAAAACGGGCGAAGACGGGCTGAACAGGCGTTCGGCAATCAAGCAAATCGCCTCCGGGCGGTTTGGCGTCACCGCCGAGTATTTAGTCAATGCCGACGAACTGCAAATCAAGGTGGCACAGGGCGCTAAACCGGGCGAAGGCGGACAGTTGCCGGGATTCAAAGTCGACAAGATTATTGCGAAAACACGCCATTCCATTCCGGGAATCACCCTGATTTCGCCGCCGCCGCATCACGATATTTATTCCATTGAAGATTTGGCGCAACTGATTTTCGACCTGAAAAACGTCAATCCGCAGGCGCGCATCTCGGTCAAATTGGTGGCGGAAAGCGGCGTCGGAACGATTGCCGCGGGGGTTGCCAAGGCGAAAGCCGATACCATCGTCATCAGCGGTTCGGACGGCGGCACCGGCGCCAGCCCGGTAAGCTCCATCAAACACGCCGGCATCTGCTGGGAACTGGGCTTGTCGGAAACGCAGCAGACGCTGGTTCTCAACGACCTGCGGGGATACGTCCGCCTGCAAGCCGACGGGCAGTTGAAGACCGGGAAAGACATCGTGATTGCCGCCTTGCTGGGCGCCGAGGAGTACGGGTTTGCCACCAGCGCGCTGATTGTGCTGGGTTGTGTGATGATGCGCAAGTGCCACCTGAATACCTGCCCGGTGGGAGTTGCCACGCAGGACGAAAGGTTGCGCAGCCGGTTCAAAGGGAAACACGAATACCTGGTCAACTATTTCCGCTTCCTGGCGGAAGAAGTCCGCGAGCATCTGGCGCAGATGGGATACAAAAGCCTGGGCGATATTGTCGGCAGGTCTGATTTGATCCAAATCAATTCCCGGACGGGAGAACCGGACGACGCCCGCCGGAAGACAGACAAGCTGGATTTTTCCCAAGTCATTCAATTTATAGATAACGGCAACGATGTCCGTTGCACCAAAAAGCAGGACCACAAAACCGGCAACGTGTTGGACCGGGAGATTCTCTGCAAAACGAAGCCTGCCATCGAAAAGTCCTTTCCCGTGGAGATGGAAGTCGCCATCGGGAACACCGACCGGGCGGTGGGCGCGATGCTTTCGGGCGAGATTGCCCGGCGGTACGGGAATACCGGATTGCCGGACAACACGATCACCGTCGGGTTCAAAGGTTCGGCGGGACAAAGTTTCGGCGCCTTCCTCGCTGCCGGCGTTTCGTTTCACCTGGAAGGCGAGGCAAACGATTATTTGGGCAAGGGACTGTCCGGCGGACGGATTTCGCTGGTTCCCCCGAAGACGAGTTCGTTCCTGCCGGAGGAAAATATCATCGGCGGAAACACCCTGCTGTACGGTGCTACGGCGGGGGAAGTTTACATCAACGGGCGGGTCGGCGAACGGTTTTGCGTGCGGAACTCCGGCGCCATTGCCGTGGTCGAAGGCGCGGGCGACCATTGCTGCGAATACATGACCGGCGGACGGACGGTGGTACTGGGCGCTACCGGCAAGAACTTTGCGGCGGGCATGAGCGGCGGGCTGGCGTATGTGCTGGATATGAAAGGCGATTTCGATTACTTCTGCAATATGGAGATGGTCGAACTGACGCTGGTGGAAGACACGCCGGACCGGCGGGAGTTGAACCAACTGATCAGCCGGCATTATCATCATACCCAAAGCCCGCTTGCCAAACGGATATTGGATAATTGGAACGAATACTTGAAACATTTTATCCAGGTGACGCCCATTGAATACAAAAAGGTGTTGCACGAGGAGAAAATGGAAGCTATCAAGCGGAAAATTGAAATGGTAGAATCGGATTATTAAAACAAAAAAAGATGGGAAACGCGAAAGCATTTTTAACGATAAACAGGAAAGAAGCCGGTTACCGGCCGGTCGTCGACCGGGTGGCGGATTTCGGCGAAGTGGAACAAACATTGAACTCCGAGGACCGCATCTTGCAGGCAAGCCGGTGCATGGAATGTGGCGTACCGTTCTGCCATTGGGCGTGCCCGTTGGGCAATATGATTCCCGACTGGCAGGATTTACTTTACAAAGGGCGGTGGTTTGAAGCCTACCATTTGATTACGCAGCGGAACAATTTCCCCGAGTTTACGGGACGGGTTTGCCCCGCCCTGTGCGAAAAAAGTTGCGTGTTGAACCTGGAACACCAACCCCTGACGGTCCGCGAAAACGAAGCCGCCATCGCGGAACATGCCTTTCTGGAAAACTATGTGAAACCCGCCCCGCCGGAGAAACGTACCGGCAAACGGGTGGCGGTGGTCGGTTCCGGTCCTGCCGGGTTAGCCGCCGCCGATTTGCTGAACAGGGACGGACACACCGTGACGGTCTACGAAAAGGACGAATACATCGGCGGGCTGCTTCGCCTGGGCATTCCCGATTTCAAGTTGAATAAAGGAATCATTGAGCGCCGTTTAGCCCTGCTGAAAGCGGAAGGCATCCAGTTCGAAACCCGTACGGAAGTGGGGAAAGACCTTTCTGCCGGTGCGTTATTGTCCGGATACGATGCCGTCTGCCTGGCGACGGGGGCGGGCGTCCCCCGCGACTTGCCGGTGGAAGGCAGGGAATTGAACGGAATCCATTTTGCGTTGGACTTTCTGAAGCAACAAAACCGGTTGATAAGCGGGCAAACGATTCCTGCTTCCGAACGCATTTCCGCCAAAGGGAAAAACGTCCTGGTGATCGGCGGCGGCGATACCGGTTCCGACTGCGTGGGCACTTCCATCCGCCAGAAAGCGGCGAAAGTGACGCAGATAGAGATTTTGCCCCTGCCTCCGGAAACCGACAACCCGGCAACTCCCTGGCCTAACTATCCCCATATCCTGAAAACATCCACCTCGCACAAGGAAGGATGCGAACGCCGGTGGTCGCTGGCAACGAAGCGGTTTACCGGGGAACAGGGGCAGGTGACCGGCGTGGAGGTGCAGGAAGTGGAGTGGACGCAATCGCCGGAAGGCAGGTTCACGATGAAAGAAATCAAGGCGCCGGAAATCATTCCCGCCGACCTGGTCCTGCTGTCGATGGGCTTTACGCAGCCGGTTCACGAAGGGTTGCTGGACTGCCTGGGCGTTCAATACGATGCCCGGGGAAATGTAGAAGCGGTCGCGCCCAACCGGTCGTCGGTCGGCGGCGTCTTTGTTGCCGGCGACGTCACGAGCGGGGCAAGCCTCGTGGTCCGGGCAATCGATTCCGGAAGGAAAGCAGCGAAAGCAATAGCCATTTACTTAAAAAAATAAACAAAGATATGTGTGGAATAATTGGTGCGTTTGATTTGAAAGAGCCGGTAGAAACCTTGCGTCCGCAAGTGTTGGCGATGGCGAAAAAGATACGGCACAGGGGACCCGACTGGTCGGGGATTTACAGCGGCAGCAAGGCGATTCTGGCGCACGAGCGGTTGGCGATTGTCGATCCGCAGTCGGGGAAGCAACCCCTGTATTCTTCCGCCGGGAATGTGGTGCTGGCGGTCAACGGCGAGATATACAATCACCGGGAGATTCGGGACAGGCAGGCGGCGTACGATTTCAGGACGCACTCCGATTGCGAAGTGATCCTTTCGCTTTACCATGAAAAGGGCGTGGATTTCCTGGAAGACCTGAACGGCATTTTCGCCTTTGCCTTGTACGACGAGGACAAAGATTCCTACCTGATTGCCCGCGACCCGGTCGGAGTCATTCCTTTATATATGGGATGGGACAAGTCCGGCACGTTCTATGTGGCTTCCGAATTGAAATCCCTGGAAGGATATTGCGACAAAATCGAGATTTTTCCTCCGGGATATTATTTGTATTCGATGCACAATGAAGAATTTACCGTCCAGAGCAAGCTCGTGAAGTGGTACAGGCGGGATTGGATGGACTACGAACAGGTACGGGCAAACCAGTCGCAGGTATCCCAACTGCGGGAGGCGCTGGAGGCTGCCGTCAAACGGCAACTGATGACGGATGTGCCTTACGGCGTTCTGCTTTCGGGCGGGCTGGATTCGTCTATCGTTTCGGCTATTGCCAAGAAATATGCTGCCAACCGGGTGGAATCCGGCGGCGAACAGCAGGCGTGGTGGCCGCAGCTCCATTCCTTTGCGATCGGGCTGAAAGGTTCGCCCGACCTGGTAGCGGCGCAAAAAGTGGCGGCACACATCGGCTCCGTGCATCACGAAGTGCATTTCACGATTCAGGAGGGCTTGGATGCCATTCAGGACGTTATTTACCACATCGAAACCTACGACGTGACGACCATCCGCGCCTCGACGCCCATGTATTTGCTGGCGCGCGTGATTCGTTCGATGGGAATCAAGATGGTGCTTTCCGGCGAGGGTGCCGACGAGATATTCGGCGGTTACCTGTATTTCCACAAAGCGCCCGGCGCCAAAGCATTGCACGAGGAAACCGTCCGGAAGCTGGACAAGTTGCATCTCTACGATTGCCTGCGTGCGAACAAGTCGCTTGCGGCGTGGGGCGTGGAAGGCCGCGGTCCCTTTCTGGACAAGGAGTTTTTGGACGGTGCCATGCGCCTGAATCCCGAAGATAAGCTGAGCGGCTCGAAAGGGCGCATGGAGAAATGGATACTCCGCAAAGCCTTTGAAGACCTGTTGCCCGAGAGCGTGGCGTGGCGCCAGAAAGAGCAGTTTTCCGACGGCGTAGGGTACAACTGGATCGACACCCTGAAAGAAATCGCTTCGGCGCAGGTGAGCGACGAACAGTTTGCAAAGGCGGCAGAACGTTTTCCCATTCATCCGCCGATGTCGAAGGAGGAATACCACTACCGTTCCCTGTTTGAGGAGCTGTTTCCCTCCGGCGCCGCCGCGCGAACCGTGCCGTCGGTTCCGTCGGTCGCATGCAGCAGCGCGGTCGCCCTCGAATGGGACGAGGCGTTCAAGAATATGATCGACCCGTCGGGAAGGGCGGTGAAATCCGTGCATAAAGAGGCGTATTGAACCCTG
>JAIRSN010000017.1 GCA_031255425.1 Dysgonamonadaceae bacterium | reverse complement strand
TGCGCCGCAAAAACATCATTTCCACCTCATTAAAATACAAAAGCGCATGCGGCTCCGCAGTTCCGAGAAAACCTTCCGCAGAAGTTTTCACACTTTCGCAACCCGGCGAAAACCTGCTGCAAATTTTTTAATGCTTTCGCACCTCGGCGAAAACATCCTGCAAAAGTTTTCATGCTTTCGCAACCTGGCGAAAACGTCCCGCAAAAGTTTTCACGCTTTCGCACCCTGGCGAAAACGTGCTGCAAAAGTTTTTTTAAAAGCGCACGCTGGCGATAAACATAAATTAACTTATTTGCAAAAGCGCGCGCTGGCGATAAACATAAATTAACTTATTTATAAAAGCGCACGCTGGCGAAAACGTGTTTAAAACATTTTTTAAAGAGCGCATATCAGCGATAAACATAAATTAACTTATTCTTAAAAGCGCGCGCTGGCGATAAACATAAATTAACAGATTTACGTTTTCGCTGGATGCGAAAAACCAAAAACTGACGGATTTACGTCTTCGCAACCGGCAAAAAACCAAAAACCGGCGGATTTTCATTTTCCAACTATATTAAAAAGTAAAAAACAAAAAAGGCTGCGTTTCCGCAGCCAGGCAAATTCATTATACTTCTTTAAAATAGAAAAGCTACTATGGTGCCTCCGGCACCGCTTATGGCGTGATACATAATTCAGTGCGGTACTTTCCGTCCGCATACGCAGTCCTCTTTATCAGGACGCCACGGGTGTCCGGCGGAACGACAGCGCCATTCAGGTTGTAGTACCGGATGCCGGTCACCTTTGTATTTTCCCCCACAGGGAATACGACGCGGGTGGGCTTCCCCGGATCGTAAAGCGAACCGGTAATCTTCAGGTTCCGGACATTGACGTTCCGGTTGGAAGTGTTGTTCAGTCGGATGCGGATCTCCGGTCCCCAGGGAGCGGAGTCCTCATCCAGGTCGATGACCTTCCCGTTGCCCCAACTGGTGTTACCGTTTTTCGCCTGCCCCCCGACGCCGACCCAGTCGGTTCCGTTCCGGGAAAACTCTACGACGATTGTGCCGTTGGACGAGCCGGTCGACTGCATGTCGAAAACCGCACTCTCGGCAGAAGCGAGCGCGAAAGGTCCCCACACCTGCGAGGAACCGCCGGCATTGACCGTAAATGAGGAAGTCGCCTCCACGATAACCGTCCGGACTCCCGCGGGACGGTCGCCCGGTTCTTCCGGATCCGTTCCCGGACCGCTGCCCGGATCCGTCTCGTCCGGATCGGGGAACACCCATTCCCCTGCAACAGACTCGCGTGCGCCCAGGTCTGGTGCCGAACCGCAATACGGAACCGCGTAATACGGTTTCAGGCGGATATATGTCTGGACAACCCCCCGGTCGATGGCCGGATGCGACTCCTTCAGGGTGAACAACGCCGTCAGGCGCGGGTCGGTCAGCCGGTAGTCGTCGTCCCGGTCGTACTTGGCATTGGCATTGTCTGCCGCAGGCAACGCCTCGAACATCTCGTCGGACAACTGCAAGCCCAGGTTCCAACTGTTGGCGGTTTCCGTGCTTCCGGCGGCAATGTTCTGACCCGTTCCGGCATACGAAAGATTGTTCACCATCAGGTGTTTCCCTCGCGAAGGCGTATCCTGGAAGGCGAAGTTTCCCATCCCCCGGTTATTGTAGCCGGTGGAATGGATGACGGTCACGCCCCAGGCATTGTGGTTCTGGTCGAAGCCCTTGGCGACATTGTTAAATGCAAACGAGTGCAGCACCACATTCGGTGCATTGCCGTCCACACCGCCGCCACCCCCCAGTTTGAACCCGTTGCCATCGCCCTGAAAGGAGGAAATGTATTGCGGCCAATAGTTTACGCCGTTGCCAAACGCCCAGCAACTGTCGATCAGGACGGCTTGATTGCCACCGTAGACATCCCAGCCGTCGTCGCAGTTTTCCCACGCGCGGCATCCCCGGAAGACAATGCCGGTGCCTTCTTTGGCAGCGAAACCATCGCCGTTTTCCCCGTTGGAATCCGTGTTGGCGTTCCGGTAGGAGTCGCAGTTCAAGACCAGCACCTCCCGCGCGCCGCTGGCGATGGAGAACCCGTCGTGCCCACATTCTTCCACCACGCAACCCTCCACCACAATGTTTTCCCCGGCAATAAGAATCCCGCTGTTGCCGGACATATACACCTTGATTCCGCGCACATGCCACCACGCCTGCCGCAGTTCGACGCCGCGTTTGCCGGCATTTTCACCCCCGTACGCCCGGTACGACGAGCAGTCGAAGACCGGCTTTTCGCCCCTGACGGCATACACCCGGATGGGACGCGAGGACGAACCGGCGTTCTTCGTCTTCACCGGTTCCGTGACGGTGTAGGTACCGCCCTTTACCCAAAGGACATCCCCCGCCGCCAGCGTCTGGAACGCCTTGTTGGGCGATTTCCACGCCTTTTCGAGCGACAGCCCGTCGTTGCTGTCGTTGCCGTTGGGCGAAAGATAGTAGTCGGCAGCCGCCGCCATGCCGCAAAAGAAAACCGGCAACAAGAGAGATAAAAAGAATTGTTTCATCGGTAAATGCATAATTAATTTCGTATTTTTTGGGTGATTGATTTCCCGCTTTCGTAAACGGTTTTCCGGATATAAACGGTGTTCGGCAGCGGCCGGGCGGTTTTTATCCCCGAAAGGGAATAAAACGCTTCGGAAACGGGGCGGTCCGGAGCCACCGTTTGCCACTGCGTCGAGGCGCTGTTTACCTCCCCATAGAGGATAAAACCGGAGATAGCGGCGGCATAGTTTCCCGTACTTCTCAGCCGGAAATACAGGTTCACGTTCAAGGGCGTAGCCGAAGCATCCACCGTTCTCGCCTCCTGTTTGTTGGTCGAATTGTTCCGCACCGGTTCGCCCACCTGTATCCACTGGTGGTTGTCGAGGGAATATTCCAGCACCACCGGGTTGTTCGACGAGCCGCTTGCCTGCATATTCAACGTCGCCCGGCTGATCGCTTTCAGGTTGAAATAGCCCCAGACCTTAGACGTTCCGCCCTTGGCGGCAACCGACAGGGAAGCCTCTTCGATAATCTTCCCGTTCCCGGCGGGGTTCTCCGGATTCCCCGGATCGTCCTCACCCGGATTCTCTTCTTCACCCGGGTCGTCCTCGCCCGGTTCCGGATTTCCCGGAAGGTCTGCCGTGTATTCGACGTAGCCGAGGTCGGGTTTCCCGTCCTTCACACCCGAAAACAGTTCGTCCCCGGTGTTCGGGTTTTTCACGGAATAAGTAACGCCCGCGTCGATAAACCGGCTGCCTTCCTTCAGCAGGGCAACCGGCGGCAGGCTACCGTCGGCATTTCTTGGCGCCAAAAAAGCCGCTTCGGACAGGAATTCGGGGAGGTATTCGTCGGCATGTGCCGTCAGCTTGGAAAACTTGCCCTCGGTTTTGGCATCCGTCGCACCGTCGAACAGTTGCCACGAATTGTTTTCCAGCAGGTAAGGCGCCTTGAACTCCAGCGCCATTCCGCCCTTTTTCCCCCATTCCACACAGTTGATGGCGATGTTGTTGCCATTGCCCGATTTCTCAAACATGTAGTTGTAATTGTTGTCGAAACTAAGGCAATTATACATCCAGCAGCCATCGCTGTTGGAGTTTTGGTCAAACCCGCGGGCTTTGTTTCCCCAGGCAATGCAGCGGTACAGGAGATGGTTTCCCTTCGACGGCGCGCCGCCCAGTTTGAAGCCGTTGCCGTTGCCCGACTTGCCCGGTTCCCGGGCATTTTTCCAGGTCCAGCAATTGTTGAGGAGAACAGGGGTCTGGATTTCAAAACAATCCCAGCCGTCGTCGCTGTTGTTCCACGCGCGGCAACCGTGGTATTCGTTTCCCATTCCGGGATACATCTTGCAGGCAAACCCATCGGCGTCGCCCCAGTCCGGGTGATCCCAGTTGTCCCACGAATCACAGTTGATAATCCGGTTGTACGCGCCCTTCAGCAGCCCCGGATTGTCGGAGGCATTGTGCGAGAATCCGATCTGGTGCCCCGTGTCGCCGTTCCGCCAGAAATTACACAGTTCGTACACATTGTAGCTGCCTTCCAGCTTTACACCGTTGTCGCCGGCGTCCGTAAAGTTCACCCCCTTGATAATCCAGTAATTCCCGGTGTGATGGACGCCGCGCGCCTTGTCGGCATCCGCTTTCTTGTCGCCCCGCGCACTGTGAGGCATATCCGTAAAGCTGAGTACCGGACGTGTGGCGATGTTTTGGGCGCTCAACGGATTCCGGATGTCAAAAGGCGTCCAGGCATCGTAAGCGAGGATTGAAATGGGCGCTTCCGCCGTCCCCGATTGCGAAAGCACCAGGGTCTGCGACAAGTTGTATTTCCCACTCAAAAGGTAAATAACGTCTCCGGCCTGCGCCCCGGCCACCGCCGAATAAATATCGGCCGGCAGATCCGGGGCAGTTCCGCTGTTGGCAGCGGAACCGTCCGGACTTGCATAATAAATACTTGCCTGCGTATACCACGCAAACCAAATAAATACATGAATTAAAAACAACTTCTTCATGATAGTAAGGTTTTGGTTATCGTATGATCACTTTTTTAGCAAATATTTCGTTGGTTTCCGACCGGACAGACAGGATATACAGGCCCTTGGAAAGGGATGCACAGTCTATCTTCTGGGAAGCGTTCGCGCTCCGCAGTTTGTGGCCGGACAAGTCGAAGATACTGATCTCCGCCGCTTTCAGTCCGCTCACAACCATTTCGCCGTTCCTTTGTTCGAAACGCCATCCGGCGGCTTCGGGACGATCGAGGGCGGTCGTCAGCGTGCTGATGGTTTTCGCTTCGCTGTAAGCCGACGCATCCGAATCGTTGAAGGCTTTCACCTGGTAGGTATATTCGGTCCTCGGCAGCAAACCGTTGATGGTTTCGGACGTGACGTCCCCGCCGGCAACCGTGTATTCTTCGCTGATCCATTCCGCCGCACCCTGTCCGCCTTCCTGTGCAACGGTGATCTTGCGGATATTCATTCCGCCGACTTCCGTCGTCAGTTCGACCGCGCCGGCAGTTGCCGTATACGCCCAGGTGCCGGTTGCACCGGCTTCGGTCAGGATGCCGTCGGCAATGTTCGCCGAAGTACCCGGTTCGTAAACCGTAGCGCCCGCCACAGAGAAGCCGCGGTCGGCAGCGCTCTGGTTTCCGGACAGTCCTTCGACCGTCAGCCGGGCGCCGGCACTGCACGGGACACTCACTTTGATTCCCGTCCCGTTCAGGTAAATCATGCCGGTGCCAAAGCCCAGCCGCAATTTCGTATCGCCTCCGGCGGTGAAACGCAGTCCCGCCAGGTCGGGGATAACGGTGCCGTCGGCAAAGGTCAGTTCATCGTTGCTGGTGGCAGGTTTGTAATTGAAGCGGCTGCCGTCGAGTACCAGGTTCGCGTCCGCAGCATCGGCGCCGATTGTCCAGGCAGTGGTGAAATCCCATTCCTTGACGGAAGGATCCGTTCCACCCGTGCCGGGGGCTGTTTCGTGCGAGAGTTTTATCGTGTATCCGGTCGCATTGGCTACGGCACTCCAGCTAACTTGTATGGAGTTGGCATTCGCCGTGGCGGTTACATTCTGAGGCACGGCGGGAACTTCCGGCGGATTGCTTTCCGAACAGGGCGAAGAAACCACCCCTTCGCTGCTCACCGTCAACGTGGCGCCCGCGCCGCAATCACTGGTGACGGCGGCCTTCACCTGTTCCTTCGGCAAAGCCGTGTACGGATAGGCAGGTTTCGGCGCGTTGCCGACATTGCTCATGGATTTGGACGAAGAACAGTCGACATAGGCAAGCGTATGCGAACCGCCGTCGGAACTGTTGTAGCTGCTGTACATGCTTTTGATATTTTCAAACACCGAACCTTCCACGTAGCAGTCCAAGCCGTTGGAACCGCCGCCCAATCCCAGCACCGGGCTGGCGTCCGGCGAGTCGTTGAAGCAATTCAGGAGGTGCAGGTCTGCATTGCGGGCGCGGGGCATCCGCTGTTTGCATCCGCTGGTCCAGTAGCAATAGTGGAACGTGATGCTGCGCCTGCCGTCGGACGGGGCGTCCGTTTTGCCGCCGCTCACTAAGTTCGTGAAGCGGTGGTCGTTGCTGCCGCCGCTGCCGCCGCTCCGGGGCGCTTTTTTGTATCCGAACTTACACCACGAGATGGATATATCGTCCGAACTGTTGGTGTTGTCGAAATTCCCGTCGAGCCCGTCGTAAAACTCGCAATGGTCTACCCACAGGTTGCGGCAACCCTTGTTGCTGAGCAAATCGTTTCCGTCCATGTCGTAAGCGCCCGGACCTTCGAAAATCAGGTTACGGATAATGACATTGTTCGAACCGTTGCTCAGTCCCAGTATCCCGTTGTCGTTATTTTGAATCAGTTTCGCACCGTTCATCCCCAGCAGGGTTTTATTGCTGACCGTCGCATTGATCATTTCGTTTCCAAACGTAATGTTTTCGGTCACAAGGATGATTGCTGCGCCCGAAGCCGTCAGTGCGCTCCGGAGTTCCGCAACGGTTTTCACGGTTTTTACCGTCCCACCGGCGCCTCCGGTGGCGTTACGGCCGTATCCGACCGGCGCTTTCATGCAATAATCCTGTGCTGCGGCAAAGGCAGCGACTGTTAAAAATAATACTATCAAAAAATGTTTCATTGTTTTATTTATTATAGGGTTATCCTTCAAAAATTCAGTTGTATTTTATTAGCGTTTAATCAATTTGCTGTGTATTTTTTCTCCTTCGGAAGAAACCAGTTCCACCAGGTAGATGCCGGGAGATAAACGCTCGGCGCCGATCCGGACGGAATAGTCGGATCCCGCCGTCGCCGGCAACGAAGCGATGTCCTTCACTTTTTGTCCCTGTAAACCGTAGAGGCAGATACGCACTTCGGCGCTCCGGCTGACGGTAAACCGGAGCGAGGCTTCCGTTTCTACCGGGTTCGGGTACACCCGCAGGCGTAAGCCGTCGTTAGCGTCCGCCGCCGTCCACCCGACCGTTCCCGGATAGCGGTCGTAAGGACCGATGTCGCGGTTGGCAGGCCGGGGATTCAACGCCGATCCGAACAGAGGCACGCCCGGTTTGGGCAGCGGAGCCACCAGTCCGGGTTTGGCAGCGCCGATCAAACGGCTGTTGCTTGCCGGACGCGCAAACCCGGTGGGCATGCTGCCGTCGGCGCCGCGGGGCGCCATCGCTGCCGCTTCGGACAAATCTTCGTAGTCCGCCGCGGAAATACCGGTGATAGCGCCCGCCCAGCCCTTGCTGTTCGGAGCGCCCAAGGCATTGTTCGACTGTTCGCCGCCGCCGATTTCCTGTCCGCCGAAACAGACGTTGTTGTAAAATTGCATGGGTGAAACCACATCAAACATAAAATCGTAGCCGTTGCCGAACGCCAGGCAGTTGACCAGCGTGACGCCCCCTTTGTGGCTGTTCTGGTCGAAGCCTTTCACCGAACCGGTTTTGTTGCAGTTGAAAGCGATGCAGTTCCACGCCTCATGGATGCCCACCGAAGAGCCGCCCGAACCGTTTCCGCCGAGTTTAATCCCGTTTCCGTTCCCCTGCCTTTCCGGAAGGATGCCCGCCGGCGCCGAATGCCACGCCCAACACTCGATCAGGTAAACCGGGAAATCGGTTTCGTACAGGTCCCATCCATCGTCGGAATTTTCCCAGGCACGGCAGCGGACAAACCAGTTTTCGCGTCCGTTGTGCATTTTACAGGCGTAACCGTCGGCATTACCGCCCTTGGTTTGCCAGTCGTAGTTGCGGTAAGAGTCGCAGTCGACGACCAGGTTGTAGGCACAATACGAACCGTCGTTTTTCGAGATGCCCGGATGCGAGTCCTGAAAACTGTGGCCGAAGCCCAACTGAATCCCGGTGTCGCCGCAATAGCTGAAAGTACAGCGTTCGTAGATGTTATGGTTTCCTTCCAGCTTCACGCCGTTGTCGCGGGCTTTTGTGAAGTGGATGCCGTAGAAATACCAGTAGTCGCCTTGATGCACAATGCCCCGGAGCCGCGAGTCGCCTTCGCTGGTGCCGGTCGGCTGGTCGAAGTTAAACACCGGCTGCTCGTCGTTGTAGGCAAAGACACAGATCCGCCGGTCGGCGGTTCCCGACTTGGAAGTATTGATCCGGAAAGTCATGCCCGGGTAGAGGTATTCGCCCCCGCGGACATAGACGATGTCGCCCGGATTGACCGTCTCGATAGCCTTTCCCAGGGAGAACCAGGGCGAGTCGTAACTGCCGCGGTTGCTGTCGTTGCCGTTGGGCGAGAGGTAGAAGATTTTGGTGTCGGTCTCCGAACCGCTTCCGGTCACGCGGAGGACCTGGGCGCCGGCATTTCCGCCCGTTACCGTCAGGTCGGCGGCATAATCGCGTACTTCTTCCGGCGCAAACCGGATGTATAGCTTTGTGGCGGCAAGCGTTGCGTTGTTGTAAGGAATCACCACCGAAGAAGCATAGGTCAGGTTATCCGCCGAAACCTGAAAATCGGTTGTGCCGGTCACCGTGATATTTCCCTGGGCGGGATCCAGGTATTTTCCGGATACCTCAAACTCCCGTTTATCGTCCGTACCGGTTTTCAGCCGGTCGAAAGCGATTTTGTAGGCCGACAGGCGGATGGACGGAATCTCCAGCGTCCGTATCGATCCGGTGGCTGCCGGAAGCAGGTAATTGGCGGTTTCGCCGTCGCCGTTGTATTCGAATACGGCAAAATGATAGGTTTCGCCGGCTTCCAAGCCCTGGACGGTTACGGAGGTGAAGTCACCGCTTTGGGCGACGGTGTTCCCGCCGGGCAAAACGGATTCCTCCGAATAAGCGTTGCCGGCTTGCGGAGCGAAATCGACGGCTGCCGATTTCCGGTACACCAGCAAGCGCCCTTCGCCGTTGCCTTTGCTCAGGTCAACAGCCACCGACGAGCCGGTAAGCGTACCGAAAGCGATAGCCGCCTGTACGTCCGGCGCATCGCCGATCTGGGCAACCAGCACTTTCACGTCGGTGATAAAGATGGTCCCGGACGTAGCGCTGAACCGTATTTTCACATTCGGGATTCCCTTCTCGTTTACGTTTACGGAGGCGGAACCCCAACCGCTGGAAGAACTGGGGGATACACTCCCGGCGAACGTCCATGCGCCGCCGTTGACCGATTTTTCGACGGTCAATGTTTTGTTGCCTCCGCTGGCGCGGTGACCGAATGTCAGTGTGACCGGCTGGTGGATGGCAGGAGTTGTTACTGTAGCATTGCTGCCCATGCTCAGGCAGGATTTGCTGTTGTTTGTTGTTTTTGAAACGGATCCGGACGTTGTCCAACCGGCAGGAATGCCGTTGGTAAAACTTTCTTCCAGACCATAGGTTTGCGCTTTCGCTATCAGTGTAAAGAGCGTTAGCCAAAGGATTAAAATTGTTCGCATATTTGTAATGAATTAGGATTAAAACGGTGCACAGAACAAGGTGTACGATCCGCTGACTGCTTAATCGCACACCTTGCGCCAATCACTATGCACATTGATTGGTTACCATGCACTGTTTTCGTTTTTTCTTTTTTTACCGAGAATGTAAACACCGTAAGCCAACGCAAGCGCGGTTACCCATCCGATGGCGTCACCGATAGGGGCTTTATTAATAGCGTCTTGAGGACCCGGTCTTTCGTCACTGCCGCCGGGAGTTATGTTTCCGTTGGCCCGGAGATCTTCGGAAGAAAAGCGGTCTACAAACTTACTTTCGGGAAACGCTTGCGTGTTGCCTGCCGACAGGGGCGAAGCAAATAATAGAGTCGTCATTGCTACAATGATCAGACTTCCGTATTTCAGGATTTTTTTCATGGGTGTTTTTTTTATTTGATGAATACTTTCAGATGGTTGATGCCCGCTTCGGTGGTAACTTTCACCAAGTAAGCGCCGGACAGCGGCAGCCGGCTTGTGGTGAACGTGTTTGCATTTACAGGGCCGGAGGTATAGATCTCCTGGCCTTGCAGGTTGCAGAGGCTCACGGAACGGATGCCGGAGGCGGGACTTACGACGCGCAGGGTATTGTCGCGGCAGTAAACCAGCGGTTTCGCATCGTCGTCAGCCGGTTGCAGGCGGGTGACGGTTGCCGGAGTAAACCGGATTTCGAAGCGGTCTTCCACGCGGACACCGGTATGGCTCGGCGTAAAATCGTAGCTATATACCTCCCGGCCGGTAAGAACGATGCCTTCGGGACGTTCCTGCTTGTCGATCAGTTCGATTTGGGCATCGTAGCGATCCATGCCTTTGAAAGTAAGGGTAATAACGCCGGTGTAAGTCGTGGCGATACCGAGCGGCACCGTGAGGTTGTCGGTAGCGATGATATTAGCGCCAACGGCTACCGGGCCGTTGGCCGATTCTTTCAGGGTATAGACATCGGGGACGGCGTTCATTGTAGAAAACAGCTTGCGTCCGTCCCGGTCGCTCAACACCGGTTGACCGCCTTCGCGATAAGCGATAAACGTCCGCACGGAAGCGGCAGGGTTGCTTGCGGTGATTTCCAGCTTGTTGTCCGGCGTCGCCGAAGAACGCAAGCCGGCATTGTTGGCATTAGCGGAAATTGCGGCGATGTCGAAAGTTAATCCGGATGCCTGCGCATTATTTCCTGTGGCTCGCTGAACAATAAAGGATTGCAGCGGGGCGATATACTGACCGCCATCACCAAAATCAACTCCATAGTTTCCGTCCGGATTATACGCTCCGAAGCCGGGGCCTGTCCATATCATATACGTATTTGCTATAATATTGGAATTGTCAGTTACCAAAGCGTCAAAATCAATCGTTGTCATAAACGGATTGGCAGCTAAGGCAAACGGACTTTCGCCATACTGATCATCTCCTCCGAAATTCAATGGCTCTGTTACGGAATTGCCTGCTAAATTTCCCGAAACGGATATTTTTTCAGCAGCGGCAAAGGGATTCCCAGTATCTCCTTGTGGAAGTCCTTTTAATTCATTATACGCATAAAAAGCAAACCCTTGTCCCAACGTAAATGTTTCTCCGATTGACGTTTTCGCTTCCCAACCGGCAGCATCACCCTCTACGTTGAAGTCGCTTCTGAATGTATATCTATTGGCATA
>JAIRSN010000121.1 GCA_031255425.1 Dysgonamonadaceae bacterium | reverse complement strand
AATGTTAACGCCGGGACGTTTTCCGGGTACCCGGAAATCGTAAATGAGTACTCCGGGACGTTTTCCGGTGACCCGGAAATCGTAAATGTTAACGCCGGAACGTTTTCCGGTGACCCGGAAATCGCAAATGTTAACGCCGGGACGTTTTCCGGGTATCCGGAAATCGCAAATGAGTACGCCGGGACGTTTTCCGGGTACCCGGAAATCGTGAATGAGTACTCCGGGACGAGTTCCGGGTCGCCCGGAACTCGGCAGCGGCATCTCCAAAACCTCATTTCTACCTAATTTTAATAACAAAACTGTCTATGTCCCAATCTTATTGCTTCATAAAAATATAAAAGCGGCTGTGCCGCCGCAGTCAAGCCGGTACGCCGTACTTCTTTAAAATTATAAAAGCTGCTGCGCCGCTAAAATATAAGACACACTGTGTGTCCGCCTCAAAAAAAAACTCTTTCATTTTGTTGGTTATATTCGTTTGATTTTTTAATTTTGTCGCTTAAACGAAATGAAACAGCCGGACGGCTGACATTTTATTACTTAAACTTAAATGTATATGAAAACAGAATTGATTCTTCAATCACTTGAAGCAAAGCATCCCGGCGAACAGGAATACCTGCAAGCCGTGAAAGAAGTGCTTCTTTCCATCGAAGATGTTTATAACGAACATCCCGAATTTGAAAAAGCCAGCCTTATCGAGCGTCTGGTCGAACCCGACCGGATCTTCACATTCAAAGTGCCCTGGGTCGACGACAAGGGGAATGTGCAGGTAAACCTGGGTTACAGAGTACAGTTTAATAACGCGATTGGCCCGTACAAGGGCGGGATTCGTTTTCATGCGTCCGTAACCTTATCCACCCTTAAATTTTTGGGATTCGAACAAACCTTCAAGAACGCGCTGACCACTTTGCCGATGGGCGGAGCAAAAGGCGGATCCGATTTCAGCATCCGGGGAAAATCCAATGCCGAAGTGATGCGGTTTTGCCAGGCATTTATCACCGAACTGTGGCGGCATATCGGTCCCGACACCGACGTTCCCGCCGGCGATATTGGGGTAGGAGCGCGCGAAATTGGTTACATGTACGGCATGTACAAAAAATTGGCGCTGGAAAACACGGGAACCTTCACCGGTAAAGGACTGGACTACGGCGGTTCGCTGATACGTCCCGAAGCAACCGGTTTCGGAGGCATTTACTTTGTGGTAAACATGTTGAAAGAAAAAGGGATGGACATCAAAGGAAAAACCATTGCCATCTCCGGATTCGGAAACGTCGCCTGGGGAGCCGCACTGAAAGCCGCCGAACTGGGCGGTAAAGTCGTTACGATTTCCGGACCCGACGGATACGTTTACGATCCGAACGGCATTTCGGGCGAAAAAATCGACTACATGCTCGACCTCCGCGCTTCGGGAGAAGACATCGTAGCACCCTATGCGGAAAAATACGGCGTGGAATTTTTCCCCGGCAAACGGCCGTGGCAACAAAAAGTAGACATCGCACTGCCCTGCGCCATCCAGAACGAACTGGACGAAGCAGACGCTAAAATGCTTATCAACAATGGCGTGACCTGCGTTGCCGAAATCTCCAACATGGGATGCACCGCCGAAGCCGCCGACCTGTTTATCGAAAAAAACATCATGTTCGGACCGGGCAAAGCGGTCAACGCGGGCGGAGTCGCCACTTCCGGATTGGAAATGACGCAGAACGCGATGCACCTGCAATGGTCGGCAGAAGAAGTCGACGCCAAGCTGCATCAGATCATGAACGCCATCCATGAACAGTGTGTCATTTACGGCAAACAGCCGAACGGCTATATCAACTATGTGAAAGGCGCTAATATTGCCGGGTTTATGAAAGTTGCCCGCGCGATGATGGCGCAAGGAATTGTGTAATTTAATGTTGGCTTATGATCGGAGAGGGGGCGTCGCGAGACGCGCCCTCTTTTTTTTTACGGAAAAAGGCACTACTTTTGCTATCTAATCTCATTATACCATGCAAATTATATTCGCAAAACTTATTTCGCAATCCCTTTCCCTGTCGGACAGGCAAGTTTCAAAGACGATCGGCCTGCTGAACGATGGCGCTACCATCCCCTTTATCAGCCGCTACCGCAAGGAAGTGACCGGCGGATTGGACGAGGTCGCGACCGCCGAAATCAAGCGGCAGTACGAAAAGCTACTGGAGACGCTCAAACGCAAGGAAACAATACTGCACTCCCTGGAGGAACAGGGACTTCTGACGCCCGAACTCTCCACCCGCATCGGCAACTCCTGGGATCGCACGGAACTGGAAGATATTTACCTTCCCTTCAAACCGAAACGCCAGACACGTGCCGGTATCGCCCGCAAAAAAGGCTTGGAACCGCTGGCAAAAATCCTTATGGCTCAACACGAAACGGATGTCCGCCACCGGGCGGAAGGCTTCCTCGGCGAAGGAGTGAAAGACGCGGACGAAGCCCTGCAAGGCGCCCGCGACATTGTGGCGGAATGGATCAGCGAAAACGAATCCGCCCGCCACACGGTGCGGCGTATTTTCGACCGCGAAGCCCTCATCACGTCCAAAGTGGTGAAGGGCAAAGAAGAGGCGGCAGCCAAGTTCCGCGACTACTTCGACTTCAGCGAACCGCTTGCTAAATGCACCTCCCACCGGCTGTTAGCCATGCGGCGGGGGGAAGCCGAAGGATTCCTGAAGGTCGGCATCGGACCCGGCGACGAACACTGCCTGGAGGCGCTCTGCAAACGCTTTGTGAAAACGGACAACGACGCTTCCGGACAGGTTGTCCTCGCCGTAAAGGACTGTTACAAAAGACTGTTGCGGGGAGCCATCGAAACGGAATTTGCCGCCGCCGCCAAAGAAAAGGCGGACAAGCAAGCCATCCGCGTCTTTGCCGAAAACCTGCGGCAGCTTCTCCTCGCGCCGCCCCTGGGACAGAAGCGCGTGCTGGGCATCGACCCCGGCTTCCGGACCGGTTGCAAGGTGGTTTGCCTGGATGCGCAAGGGAACCTGCTTCACAACGAAACGATTTACCCGCACCCCCCGCAGAACGAGAAAAGCAAGGCGGCAATGAAAATCACCTCGCTTGTAAAACTTTACGCCATCGAAGCGATTGCCATCGGAAACGGAACGGCGGGCAGGGAAACCGAAATGTTTATCACCAACCTGCGCTACGACCGCAAGTTGCAGGTCTTTGTTGTGAGCGAAGACGGCGCTTCGGTCTACTCCGCATCCAAGTTGGCGAGGGACGAATTTCCGGATTTCGATGTCACCGTGCGGGGCGCCGTCAGCATCGGGCGGCGGTTGATGGACCCCCTGGCGGAGTTGGTTAAAATCGAACCGAAAGCGATTGGCGTCGGGCAGTATCAGCACGACGTCGACCAGCCGGAGTTGAAAAACGCACTGGACCAGACGGTTGAAAACTGCGTGAACAAGGTCGGCGTCAACCTCAACACCGCCAGCATGCACCTGCTGACCTATGTTTCCGGACTGGGGACCGCCCTGGCGAAGAATATTGTGGAATACCGTGCCGCGAACGGTCCTTTCCGCTCGCGCCGCGAGTTGCTCAAGGTGCCGCGCCTGGGCGACAAAGCCTTTGAACAGGCGGCAGGTTTTCTCCGGATTCCCGGCGCCGAAAATCCGCTGGACAACTCCGCCGTGCATCCCGAAAGCTATTGCATTGTGGAAAACATGGCGCGCGACCTGAACTGTTCCCTCCCCGAACTGATGCTCCGCAAAGACCTGCGGGACAGCATCCGGCCGGAAAGATACGTCAGCGAAACCGTCGGGATGCCCACCCTGCTCGATATTGTCGCCGAACTCGACAAGCCGGGACGCGACCCGAGGCAGGGGATTAAAGTCTTTTCTTTCGACCCGGACATCCGGACAATCAACGACCTCCGCGAAGGCAGCGTCTTGCCCGGCATCGTCACGAACATCACCAATTTCGGTTGTTTTGTCGATCTCGGAATCAAGGAGATGGGTTTGGTACACATTTCCAACATGGCGGAACGCTTCGTGTCGGACCCGACCGAAATCGTGTCGATCCACCAGCACGTCAGCGTGAAAGTACTCAGCGTCGACTTCGACCGCAAACGCATCCAGTTAAGCCTTCTCACGGACTGAGTTCCCGGCGGAAGAAGGCACCGGCTCAAAAAACAACGGCGCCGGATGGCAAAAAGAAATAGCTTACTTTTGGAGTAAGCTATTTCGATGATGTACCGCCCCTTACCGGGGCTCCGGATGACCGGCTCCGATCAATATTCGTCCTCGTTGAAGAAAAAATCTTCCTTGCTCGGATAGTCGGGCCATATATCTTCTATGGACTCGTATATCTCGGTGTCGTCTTCTACTTCCTGCAGGTTTTCCACTACTTCCTGCGGCAGGCCCGAACGCATCGCGTAATCGATTAATTCATCTTTCGTTGCGGGCCACGGCGCGTCTTCTAATTTTGAAGCTAATTCTAATGTCCAATACATATCTCGCAAATTTTTCGCAAAAGTATAAAATTATATGCTAAATGCAATCTTTTTACCATGCAGTTTCTTCTACGTTGTGGATAAAATGTTGTTTGCGGCCGAGTACGAAGAAGTAATCGGACGCGCGGTTGATAAATTGCATCGCCCGCGGGTTGACGGCAGACTCCTGATTCAGGCGGCAGATCAACCGCTCTGCCCGGCGACAGACGGTACGGCAGACGTTTGCCAGCGCGTTTCCGACGCATCTGCCCGGCACCACGAAGTGGCGAATGGGCGGCAGTTCGGCGTCGATCTTGTCGATGGCGGCTTCTAAGGCATTCAGCTCGGCGAGTTCGATTTCGAACGTGGCGTCGTCTTCATTGCCGCTTGCGATGTAAACGCCGATGTTAAACAGGTTGAGGTTCAGCCGCATGATGTAGCGATAATCGTCCGGGTCTTCTATCGCGTCCAGCAGCAGGGCGACGAAGGAATTTAACTCATCGATTGTGCCGTAGGTTTCTACGCGCAGGTCGGCCTTCGACACTTTTCTTCCCCCGATTAAGGTAGTGAATCCTTCATCTCCTTTTCGGGTGTACACTTTCTTTTTTTTCATGATTAAAAAATAACTTATATTGCCTTTTCGGCAGTTTATGGTTGAAAAATACAATTCCCAACGCGCACAGGTCGATACAGATCCGGGCGGAGGGCAGTTCTTTTACTTTTTGCCAGAGTTGCTTCATTTCGCGGCTCTTAGCAATGTTGTTCAGTATCAGAACAGGGCTTCTTTCGGCGGAAGGCCGGCAGAAGGGGAGGGCTTGTTCAAGTTCATCGAGCCGGTCGCAACGGTTAACGAAGATCAGATCGGCTTCCGGAAAGAGGGTGCGGAAGGTGGGCAGGGTTTCCGCTTCGCTTCCTTCTATATAATAGAGTTTCTGTAAGTTATGGCGGGCGGCGTAGTCTTTTAACCGGCACAGCAATCCCGCACGCTTTTCCAGCAGGTAGCATCGCCCCTGCGTGCGGATGGCCATCGAGAGGTAAAGGCTGAGTACACCGGTGGAGGCGCCGATGTGTATGACATTCCGGCAGTTGAAAAAGTTGACGATGCGAAACAGCAGGGCGCCGTAGGCGGGTCGCTGGGTTTCGTGCGCCGTGATCCGGCTCGTTTCGTCGTTGCCGGCGAGGAGCTGTTTCCTGAAATTTTCGATTTCGGTGTAGGCGTAGAACGAGTATTTTTCTTCTATCACCTTTGTTATCAGGTTGTAGACAAAGGGCGAATGGATGCCGAAACCCTTCCGGTGCCGGATTTTGCGGTAGAGTTTCATGTCCGTAGCGCGCTTGTCATTCTTCGATTGTTTTGAATGTATACCCCTGTTCGATAAGCCATTCAATTGATTTGGGGAGGGCTTCCCGGATTTTGGCGTCCGCCTTCAGCGAGTCGTGGAAGATGATCACGGAGCCGGGGCGGGTATACCGCTTCACATTGTCAAATACCTGCCTGGCGTCGACTAAACGGCTGTAATCGCGGGTCACCACGTCCCACATAATTATTTTGAACCGCTTCCGGAGGGCGAAAAACTGCGGGAAGCGGAGGTGTCCGTGGGGCGGGCGGAAAAGGCGGCTCCGGATCAGTTGAGCCGCCTCGTCCACGTCGCGGAGATACTGTTCGGTGCTTACTTGCAGCCCTTGCAAATGGTGACAGGTGTGATTGCCGGTGCGGTGTCCCCGGTCGATAATCTGCTGATAGACTTCGGGGTATTTGCGTACATTGTCGCCTACGCAAAAGAACGTGGCTTTGATCCGGTATGCATCCAGCAAGTCCAGGACCCACGGCGTCATTTCGGGTATCGGCCCGTCGTCGAAGGTGAGATAGACGGCTTTTTCGCTGGGTTGCAGCCGCCAGTGTGCGCCCGGAAACAGGATTCTGTACAGAAACGGGGGTTGTTCGATCAACATAATTTACCGGTTTGAGCCCCCTCCTCTTTTTTGCGACGCCCGCTGGGTGGCGGCTTGGAAGCGCTCCAGGCTGCGTGAATACTCGTCGGCGTAGCGGTCGAACGATTCGGGGTCGTTGTCGATAAAGTAGTAGGCGATTTGTTGCAGGAAGAAAATATCCCTTCTTATTTCGTTCAATGCGGAGAGGTATTCCCTCGTGCCGAGGCGGTTGTACCAGTTCAGGTTTTTCAGCAGCACGTCTGCCATCTCTACGTAAAGCGCTTTGGCTTTTTCCGTTTGCCCGATTTTGTGGTACGCATCGGCTATTTCGCCCGACGAATAATAATCGTGGGGTACGTTGTAGTCCGGAATCACTTGCAGGCAGTAATCCAAGGCTTTCGCCGCCCTTTCGAAGTCTTTTTCATCCGCCAGCGTCTGCGCCAGTTGCCCGAAGAGGATGCGGAAGGTTTTTGTCATCCGCATACTGTTTTCGTCGAGGTACAGCCCCGGTTGCCGGAGGTTTCCCCAGCGGTATTTATTCATCAGGTTGTCGTATAAAATATCCGGGTTGATGTTCTGGTACTTAGCGGATTCGAAGGGGACAATGCGGTAGGCGATACCGTCCTGGCGCAGGTAGGAATCCAGCCTCAGGTATTGCTCCGAGTCGACCGTCAGGGCGTAGTAAATGGGGCGCGACCAGTCGGAATTGTTCTTCAGCATTTCGAGAATCATCAACTCGTGCTTCGAGAGGTATTTCTTCTGCGGAGAGGTCGTCCCCCGCCGTTCGTTGGGCTTTTCCCCCAGGTCGATAAGCATATACGGGGGAATCCGGCCGGCTTCTCCGGGCTCCACCAACCCCGCCGCAACGACGGCGCCGGCATCCACGGGAATCGTTATTTTGGTGGTCGGAATATTGTCCAGTTCAAAGTCGTATCCGGCGATCCGCTTGTCTCTTGCGTCATCCGATTTGATGCGGTTCAAGACCCGTTCCACCGTCCACGGCTCATCGTATTCGTCAATCACATACGCCACGTCGTGATTTCCCTGTACATATTCGTATTTTTTCCATTCAATCGGAAGCGGGTCGGACTCGTACGCCTGCCGCTTCATCTGGTCGATGTACCAGTCGGTTTGCAGGTAGCTCAGGTTGCACACGCGGACGTCCGTGCGGTATCCCTCCACTTCCTGCGCATACCAGAGCGGGAAGGTGTCGTTATCGCCGTTGGTGAAAATAATCGCGTTGGGTTCGCAGGTCGACAGGTAATTCATCCCGAAGTCGCGCGTGACGTATCTGCCGGAACGGTCGTGGTCGTCCCAGGTTTGCGACACCATTTGAATGGGCACCAGCAGGCAAAGCGCCGTCCCCAGCGCGGCGACCGCCGTTTCCCGTTTCCGGATGTACTTGTTCAGTTCCCCGATGACTTTCGCCGTGCCGAGACCAATCCAGATGCAGAAAGCGTAGAACGACCCGGCGTAGGCATAATCCCGTTCCCGCGGCTGGAAAGGCGGCTGGTTCAAATACAGCACAATCGCCAGTCCGGTCATAAAGAACAGCAGGAAGGTGACCCAGAACTGCTCTTTCCCCTTTTTTCCTGAAGAAATCTGGAAGAAGATGCCGAGTATTCCGAGCAATAGCGGCAACATATAGTATTTATTGTGTCCTTTGTTTTGGGCAATAAAATCGGGCAGGTTGTCCTGCGGCCCGACGCGGAACTGATCGATAAACTTGATGCCGGTGATCCAGTTGCCGTTGGAGATTCCCCCGTTGCCCTGAATGTCGTTCTGCCGGCCCGAAAAGTTCCACATAAAGTATCGCCAATACATAAAGTTGACTTGGTATTCAAAGAAATAGCGCAGGTTTTCGCCGAACGTCGGCCGTACCACCCACTTGTTGCCCTGGGGCGTCGCCACCCGCACGCGCTTCCCTTTGAAGCCGGACCATTCCTTATAGCCTTGAATATGTTGGGCGTCCGAACTGTACATGCGCGGAAACAGCGTATTCAGTTCATCCACATAGATGTATCGTTTTTTGCGGCTCGATTCGTAGTACCGGTCCCTTTCCGAGGGATCTCTTTTGGGGATTTGCGACCAGACCGGTCCTTCGTCTTTCGTCACCGCCTCAAGCATTTCGCCTTTTCGCTCGTATTTCACTTCCGAAACGAACGTTTGTCCGTAGAACAGCGGCGTTTCTCCGTATTGTTCCCGGCTCAGGTAGGTTCTTAGGGTGAAAATGTCTTCCGGTGAATTTTGATCCATCGGCGTATTCGCCGCCGAACGGATCATAATCAGGGCATAGGAAGAATACCCGATGGTGATGACGAGCAGTCCTAATAAGATGGTGTTCAATGCCGCCGGGTTGATTTTCTTAGACGAGAACAGGTAGATGACCAGCGCCGTAAGAATCAGTATCCCCAGCCACAATCCGTTGCCTATAAACGGAATCCCCAGCAACGTAATGGCGAGGATGAAGGATATTTTCGTCCGTTTCAGTTGTCCGCCGGCGCTCATCGACTCTTTGATTGCCCATGCCAGGACGCCGAAGATAAGGATCAGGTAAAACACCACTCCCGAATTGTAGGGCAGGTGGAAGACGTTGACAAACAGGAGTTCAAACCATCCGCTCACCTCCATCAGTCCCTGTACCAGTCCGTAGAGGATGGCAACCAGGATTCCGAAGGAAACCAGCAGGGCGGCGGCGGCGCCTTTCCCTGTCGGGTTGGGGTTTTTCCGGAAATAATATACCAGTACGATGGCGGGAATACAGAGCAGGTTCAGCAAGTGGATCGCAATGGAAATCCCCATCAGGTAAGCGATCAGGACGAGCCAGCGATTGGAATGGGGTTCGTCGGCAACATCTTCCCATTTCAGGATAAGCCAGAAGACGACGGCGGTCATCAGGGAGGAGAAGGCGTACACTTCGCCTTCTACCGCCGAAAACCAGAACGTATCGGAGAAGGTGTAGGCCAGGGCGCCGACTGTCCCTGCGCCCAGTATGGTAATGAATTGTGCGATGGTCATTTCCTGTGCCGTGTCCTGCATCACGATTCGCCTGGCAAGGTGCGTGATGGTCCAGAAAAGGAACAGGATGGTCAACGCGCTGAATATGGCAGACAGGGCATTCAACATCAACGACACCTGCGAGGCTTCGGTTGCCAAATGGGAAAACAGGTTTCCCATAAGCATAAACACCGGGGCGCCGGGCGGATGTCCTACTTCCAATTTGTACGCCGATGAAATAAATTCACCGCAATCCCAAAAGCTGGCAGTCGGTTCGATCGTCATCAGATACACTACCGCCGCGATTGCAAACACTACCCACCCCAGCAGGTTGTTTGTCAAATAATATTTTTTAATTCCCATAACGTTCAATGATTATTACTTAAGAATTTATTTTGGCTGCAAAGATAGTAAAAGTTTGATTTTCTCCGCTGTTTCTTTGGAAAAAACTCAGGCGCTTTAATCGCATTTCTATTTGTTCAGCGACAAGGATTTGGACGACACAATCACTGGGAGAGTGGTTTTTGTTTTTGCTGGTATTTCAGGAAAAATTAGTACATTTGCTACCTAAAATATCCACGGTATGAGCAAGATAAAAATCACAAATTTTGGTCCCATAAAAACCGGTTTTCAAAATAATGACGGGTGGCTTGATGTAAACAAAGTGACTGTGTTTACCGGCAATCAGGGCGCCGGCAAAAGTACGGTAGCCAAACTTATTTCAGTTTTTACTAAAATCGAAAAATCGTTAGTGCGAGGCGATTTTGAAAAAGATTGGTTTGAGGTGAAAAACAGATTAGAATCCTATTATTTACCCTATCATCGTTTGGAAGATTATCTTAACGACAATTCGGAAATTGATTATACAGGAAATAAATTTTCGATTTCATACAGAAACAATGAATTATCTGTTACGGAAATACAGGACGATAAGTATTCTTTGCCCAAAATAATGTATGTGCCTGCCGAACGCAATTTGCTGACCTACATAAAAGGAGCGGAAGAACTGAAACTTTCTTCGGAAGCATTGCAGGAATTTAGCACGGAATACTACAATGCAATGCAGGATATGAATGGAAATGCGGTCTCTTTGCCTGTCAACGATACCGAAATCCGCTACGATAAGCGTTCAGACGAATTGTATTTGAAAAGTAACGATTTCAGAATTAAATTGCGCGTTGCTTCAAGCGGTTTTCAGTCGTTTGTGCCGCTGTATCTGGTCTCTGAATTTTTGGCAAAGTCCGTAAAAAAACAGAGCGGTAAAAAGGCCACGATGAGCAGTGAAGAAACCATTAAGTTTCAAAGAGGATTGCGCACTATTTGGGACAATGAACATTTAACCGACAGCCAAAAACGGCAGGCAATTTCCGAACTTGCCTCTGCTTTTAACAAGACGGCTTTTATCAACATTGTAGAAGAACCCGAACAAAACCTGTATCCGGTTTCTCAATGGAAAATGTTGCAAAGTTTGTTGAGATTCAACAATATGAACGGCGACAATAAGTTGATTTTGACTACACACAGCCCCTATTTAATTAATTACCTGACTATTGCAATAAAGGCAAAACAAGTTTTGGACAATTTATCGCCGGCAAATAAAGAAACTTTATCCACTTCTATTTCTGAGATAATTGCTTTTGATTCCTGTGTAAATGCTTCTGATGTTTCGATTTACGAAATAGAAGAAAAAGAGGGAACAATTAAAGCGCTGCCCAAATACAATGATTTAATTCCGTCAGATAATAATTACCTGAACAATATGCTTGCCGATACCAATCATCTGTTTGCTCAATTGCAGGAAATCGAAGAAGAAAATGAAAATTGATTTATTCTCAACCACTTGTTTTGAGCGGAAGACAGACCGTTTCGGCATTTTCGATGACACAAACCAGCCAACCAAACCTGTAAAAATTGTCGCTTTTGACGATGGCATTGCCAAAATTGAAAATGCGAGCAGTCTCTCCGTTTATTTTGTTCCGCTTGACAACAATATTAAATGTTTAAGACCCGACGGAAATGCAGAATCGCAATGCGACGCTCTGCTGATTTGTTTGCGGCCGGGAAACAAATACGACTTTTATTTTGTCGAGCTGAAAGAAGTTAGAGCAGACTGGATAACCGGTGGAATCAACCAGTTAAAAACGACTATTCTGCGTTTTCAGGATCGTTATAATCTCTCTTGCCTTTCAAAAAAAGCGGCTTATCTCGCAAATAGAAAACATCCTGATTACCACTTTGGGCATAAAGAACAAATGGAAAAATTCAAATCCGAAACAGGTTTTCGGTTAAGCATTTGTGCGACGGTTCCCGTAAAATAATTCCCTGTTTTTGTTTCTTCAGCGACAAGGATTTTGCAGATTCAACTGCGTTGCTTATTTGCTTTTATAAAAAAAGACATTACTTTTGCATCCGGTTGCAATCGGTAAACGGCTTATTAACGAAACGGTTGCTCCCGACTCAAAACCAGATAGCTGTTAATCAAAATAAATGAAATACATAAATCTTCTAAATCAAAAAACAGAGAATATGATCAGTTGTAGAAACATCACAAAAAACTTTGGCGATCTGAAAGTCCTGAAAGGAATCGATTTGTCTATTTCGCAGGGGGAAATTGTATCGATTGTCGGTCCGAGTGGCGCCGGTAAAACCACCTTGCTCCAGATACTGGGAACGTTGGACAAGCCGGATTCGGGCGATGTCCTGTACGGAGAAATTCACGCCGGGAAATTGAAGGATAAGGAACTTGCCGCCTTCCGGAACAAAAACATCGGGTTCGTCTTCCAGTTTCACCAGTTGTTGCCGGAATTTACGGCGCTCGAAAACGTCATGATTCCCGCCCTGATCGGAAATGCGAAACAGCCGGAAGCCGGAAAACGAGCGAAGGATATATTGGATTTCCTGGGCTTGTCCGACCGGACGGATCACAAGCCGGCTGCGCTTTCCGGCGGGGAAAAGCAACGGGTGGCGGTCGCCCGCGCCTTGGTGAATAAGCCGTCCGTCATCTTTGCCGACGAACCGTCCGGCAGCTTGGACTCCCGGAACAAGGACGAACTTCACCGCTTGTTTTTCGATCTGAGGCAACAGTTTAACCAGACTTTTGTGATTGTGACGCACGACGAAAACCTCGCCCGGCTAACCGACCGGACAATCCACATGAAAGACGGCATAATCGAGGACGTAAAGCACTAAATCCGGCGCCATGACATGGAAAAACTTCTTTTATCTCTCGCACGGGGAACGGCACAGTATTCTCCTTTTGCTGGTATTCGCTGCCGGTATTTTCCTTGGAAAATTTCTCTCTTTCTCCGAAAAAGAACCCTTCGAAGAACCGGAACCGGTGGAAAAAACCGCTTCCCGCGTTGATTTGCCCGAAACGCCGAAACCGGAAATCCGCAAAAAGCAATACGCTCCGCCGCCGAAAAAGGAGCAACGGACGTATTACGTGCAAAAAAAAGATACCGCCAAGCCTCCGGCGCGCGATTATCCCAAAACGCCCAAGCTGTCCAAAGGCGAAACATTGGAACTGAATACGGCGGATACGTTGGATTTGAAGAAAATTCCCGGCATCGGTAGCGCTTATGCCTGCCGGATCAGCGGTTACAGGCAGCGTTTGGGAGGTTATCTCCGCCTCGAACAGTTGCAGGAAGTGGAGGGAATGTATGAAGAACTGTACGCGAAGATTGTTCCCTATTTGACGGTGAATCCCAACGAAACGGTACGGCTTCCCGTCAATACGGCTTCTCTGGAGAAATTGAAAAAGCATCCGTACCTTAACTTTTACCAGGCAAAAGCAATCATCGAAATACGGAAAAAGAAAGGAAGGCTGGACGGAATAGATGACCTGAAACTCCTGGAAGAGTTTACCGGGGAGGACTGGATGCTCCTCGAACCTTATCTCGAATTTTAATTTCCGGCGGCTTGTGCAGCCGCCCCCCGCCTCCGCAGCCAAGCAGATACACCGGCGCCACAGGCGCTTTTGTATTTTTTGGAAGCAATCCCCCTATGCCGTAACCAGGCAAATATACCGTACTCCTTTAAAATATAAAAGACACTGCGTGTCCGCCAAAAAAATTGAATTATCAATTGTTAATTGAATTGTTAATTTCTAATTGTTAATAAACCTTTACTTCTTTTTTTATCTCAAAATGGCTTTCAGGATACTCCTGGAAGCGTTTATGGAATCTGCGAGGCGTTTTCGAGGGAAACTCGAACTCGCAAATGTTAACAAATTCATGATTCCGGCGCGCGCCGGAAACGCAAATGAGTACTCCAAAACGTTTCCGGCTCGCGCCGGAATCGCAAATGAGAACTC